>JACRCJ010000211.1 GCA_016219075.1 Deltaproteobacteria bacterium
AATTACGTCTCAATCCAGAGGTTCTTCTTCGTCCCCGGTCTCCGTCTTTTTCTCAACGGGCCTTTCCGAGTCCGAGTCCATCATGAAAAAGTCGGTCGTCCTCTTGATGCGCGCCGTTGAGACCTCTGTCGGGGCCGTTCCGGACTTGAAGACCTCGAATACGGGGTCCTCGGTGGCGGGGCCCGCCAGAAGCCCGTTATAGGGGTCTATCTTCGTGAACTCAAGTCCGTCAGGCGCGGTAAAGCCTTTTACGGGCTTTTCCACGAGCGCCTTCTGCATGAACCTGAGCCAGATAGGAAGAGCGGCGCGGCTGCCGGTCTCCTTGTGCCCCAGAGGTTTCTCGTCATCGTAGCCGAGCCACGCCCCGGCCGTCAATCCCGGGACATATCCGATGAACCAAGCGTCGTTAAGGTTGTTGGTGGTCCCGGTCTTTCCGGCTGCCGGCCTGCCTAAAGCCTTTGCCCTTACGCCGGTGCCGTGCTCAACCACTCCCTGAAGGAGGCTTGTGACTATGTAGGCGGTCTGCGGGCTCAGTACCGTTGTAGTAAAGGGTTTGTTCTCTTCGAGGACTCTCCCGTCCCTGTCGGTTATCCTCGTTATGAACATCGGGTCCGGCCTTACCCCCATGTTGTCGAGGGTCGCGAATACCGTCGTCATCTCCATGAGCGTTACGGCGGATGAGCCGAGCGCGAGCGAGAGGTCCCTGGACAGAGGCGAGGTGACGCCGAGCATGCGGGCGTACTTGATCGCCTGGTCCATCCCGATGTCCTTGAGTATCTTTATCGTTATTATGTTCCTCGATTTGGCAAGGGCCTCCCTGACGGTCGTGGGCCCCTTGAACTGCTCGTCGTAGTTCCTCGGCCTCCATTTCTGCTCGTCTTCGACGGAAGGCGCGCCGTTGGGGTCAGTGGTCTTTTGAGGCTCTTTTTTCTCTTCTTCGTCCCTGGTCTCTTCGAAGACTATCGGCGAGTCTATGACGATAGTGGCCGGGGTGTAGTCCCTGTCAAGCGCGGCCGTGTAGATGATCGGCTTGAACGACGAGCCCGGTTGCCTGAGGGCCTGTACGGTCCTGTTGAACTGGGACTTGCCGAAGTCCGCGCCTCCGACCATCGCCCTGATCGCCCCGGTCTCCGGCTCCATCGCGAGAAGCGAGGCCTGGGCCCTGGGCTCCTGCGAGATCTTCAACGGGTAGACGCCGGTCATTTTATCGGGGAAGCCCTTTACCTCGACCTCTACCACATCGCCGGGGTGGAATATTTTTTTTATGTCTTCCCGTTTCCCTCCGTCCGGCTCTTTGGTCGGGTTGTAGAGGCGCGTCCATTCAAGGTCCTGGGACTCTACCAGGCCGTGGAGGCTCCCGATGTCCACGGAGAGGGAGAGCGAGTTCTTCTTCGTGTTCAGGGCGGTGACGACTCCGCGGTATGTCGCGCCGGGCGAGAGCGGAGCGCCTGAGAGGCCCTTGTCGGAGGCGGCCCGGAACGCGTCTATCTCTTCCCTGGTCTTCAGGGACCCAACCGGCCCGCGGTAGCCCCGTCTCCTGTCATACTCCCTGAGCCCTTCGGTGACGGCCTCGTTAGCGGCCCGCTGCATGCCGACATCGAGCGTGGTGTGGACATCGAGGCCCCTCCTGTAGAGGATATCCGTACCGTACTTGTCTTCCAGGTATCTTCTGACATGCTCGGTGAAATAAGGCCCGACCCAGATGCTGTCCACGGTCCGGGGCCTTATGACAAGCTCTTTTTTAATTGCCCTGTCGCCCTCTTCGGCGGAGATGAACTTCTCCTCGACCATCCTGTCGATGATGAATTCCTGCCTTCTCTTCGAGAGCTCGAAGCTGGCGAATGGCGAGTACTTGCTCGGGGCCTTGGGGAGCCCGGCGAGAAGCGCTGATTCGGCGATGTCGAGCTCTTCGACATCCTTGCCGAAGTAAGCTTCGGAAGCGGTCTGGATGCCGTAGTTGCCGTTGCCGAAGTATATCTGGTTGAGGTACAGGTTAAGGATCTCTTCCTTGTTGAGGTTCTTCTCTATCCTGTAGGCCATCACGGCCTCGCGGACCTTCCTCGAAAGCTTGCGCTCAGGGGTAAGGAAAAAGCTTTTGGCCACCTGCTGGGTGATGGTGGAGCCGCCCTGGACGACTTTTCCGGCCAGGAGGTTCTTGTACAGCGCCCTGAATATGCTTGAGTAGCTTATACCCTCGTGCTCGAAGAACTTGGCGTCCTCGGCCGCGAGGAACGCCTTTACGAGGTGTCTGGGCATCTTCTCCAAAGGCACGACTATCCTGCGTTCTATGTAGAACTCGCCTATGAGCTGGCCGTCATGCGACCAGACCTTTGTAACAAGGTTGGGGTTGTAGTCCTGAAGGCTGTCAAGGGGAGGGAGGTCCCGCGTAAAATAGTAGTAAAGTCCTACTCCTGAGACCAGGCAGATTGCCAGAAAGACTAATAGTATCTTCAACGGACGCATATTGTTAAAAATATAACAAAAACAGGGCGCTAAAGCAAGGTAAAGACCGCGCCCCGAAGGGGCGGATGCAAAAAGACCTTGCTTTTTAACGGTTTTTTTTATTAAAATTCTCCACCATGAATGGCGGAGAATTTTGATGGCACGGAAAAATCATTTATATTTGCCAGCCTTGACCCGCCGCCAAAGCGACGGGATTGCGGCTGGCACGCCCATTCAATGGATTATCCTTTTTAAAAAACCTTGTTTTTGCGAGTATTTTAAGACCCGCGGAATCGGCGTGAGAACCACCCGTTGTCTCATCGGCCCGTCTCGGAGCCTATTGAAATAAAACCGTTTTTGCGTTAAATTGAAGGGTATGGTCCGTTTAGAGGATATAATTGAAAAAGTAGCCGCTTATAACCCCGCAGCCGACACAGAGGTTATAAAAAAGGCATATGTCTTTTCAGGCGTCGTCCACCAGGGGCAGGTGCGCCAATCCGGGGAGCCGTACCTCACGCATCCCATCGAAGTAGCCAATATCCTTACGAATCTCAGGCTCGACGCCCAGAGCGTGGCCACGGGCCTCCTGCACGACACCGTCGAGGACACTCACACCACAATCGAGAAGATCGAGGAGCTTTTCGGCGCCGAGATAGCCGGCCTTGTAGACGGCCTTACGAAACTCAGCCGCATAACCTTCGATAAAAAAGAGGACCACGAGGCCGAAAACTTCCGCAAGATGATCCTTGCCATGGGCAAAGACATAAGGGTCATCGTCATAAAGCTCGCCGACAGGCTCCACAACATGAGGACGCTCGGCGCACTTGACCCCAATAAGCAGAAAAAGATAGCCAGGGAGACCCTCGACATCTATGCCCCTCTTGCCAACAGGCTCGGGATCGGCTGGATGAAGGCCGAGCTCGAGGAGCTGGCCTTCAAGTACCTTGAGCCGGAGAAGTACTTGTGGCTGCTCGATAAGGTCGCCAGGGGCGAGGACGAGAGGGAGACCTACATAGAGAAGGTCAAGAAGATCATAGAGGACGAGCTCGCCAAACACGGGCTCAAGTGCGAGGTCAGGGGCAGGCCCAAGCAGCTCTACAGCATCCACAAGAAGATGGTCGACCAGGATGTGGAGTTCGAGAACATCCACGACATAATCGCCTTCAGGATAATCGTAAACGACATACGGGACTGTTACGAGGTCCT
>JACRCJ010000024.1 GCA_016219075.1 Deltaproteobacteria bacterium
AGAGCGGCAAAAATGGCAAGGTTGCCGTCTGCGCCGCCATGAGAAAATTAGTGCATATCGTCTACGGCGTCTTAAAAACCGGAAAACCCTTCAACCCCGATTACGGGACAATTTTGGCTTGACAACCAAGACAGTATCTACCGTGCTGAATTTCGATATGGTAGTCAAGAATCATTCGGGTTCAATCTGCAAGATTGAACCCGCCAGTAGTAATAGGTGGCCGTAGATGGGCTGATGCACAGCGAAGCCCATCGATTGTGGCTGTCTTACGCCATGACTGCTTTAGAACGGCGTGACTTTTTCGGTTCAATGCTGATTTTCAAACCAACTACACGAAGCAGATTGAAAACACTTTTAAGCTCCGGATTGCCTTTCCTGGAAAGCATGCGATAAAGGCTTTCTCGATTCATATGCGCTTTTTTTGCGATCGCGGACATCCCGCCGTGAGCCTGAGCCACATTTCTCATTGCCAAAAGGAATACTTCCTTATCCCCATCCTCGATAGCCGCGTTAAGATATACGGCGGCTTCACGGGGGTCTTTTAACGCCTCGATCAAGTCTTCCTGATAACTCGTGGGTTTTTTAGTCATTGTTTCCCCTCTTCTTAAAATCCTTCCAATAAGCCTTTGCCTGTGGGATATCTTTTTCCTGTGTTGATTTATCACCGCCGAGCAACAGCAATACTACTGTCTTTCCGTTCAGCGCGTAGTAAACCCTGTACCCTGGGCCGTAATCAATCTTTAACTCATACACCCCTTCGCCAACATGGCGGTTCCTGCCTAAATTACCGAGCCTTACCCTATCCAATCTTATGCGAATTTTTGCCCTTGTAACGCCGTCTAACCCGTCCACCCATTCCTTGAACGGCTTCTTGTTGGTTGCTGTCAAGTAATACTCGATAGTATATGGATGGGTTTCCATCAGTTTTATTGTAGCTTATAAGCTACATGGAGTCAAGCTTTTTCCGCTTTTATGCTGTTGAAGCTCCCCGCGGCAAGCTGCGGGGAATCTTCGACATATAAGGGAGTATATATTTCTATTCGCTCGCTTGACCCCGCGGCAAGCCGCGGGCTGGGCGCTCGCTATGCATGTTCAAACCGCGTCTTCAAAAAGGCATGAGGCGGCGGGAGAAAACTCCCGCCGCCTCAAAAAACAGATGGGAAGAAATGTTATTTTGAAAAGGTCGCATCTTCTACGATGACGGAATAGAAGTACCCATACCCGAAATCCTTGTCTGTTTCAAGCGTCCCCTGGGCAATAACGGCAGACCCGACTTCAGGCGCCTCGTTCTTGGATGTGAAAACTATCTTATTACCGCCTTCAGACCCGGTGCCGTCCTGGATATGGACCCATGTCCTCCCCATTATGTTCTTCAAGACCTTGACGACATTCCCGTGGACTTTTACAACACGGCCCTTCAGCTCGGATTTTTTGGCGTAGACCTGCGCAACGGTGTATGTCCCCGCGGCCGCGGGCGCGGATGAGCCCGGCGCGGCTTTATGGTTGTCCCCCGTGTTGGCCGCCTGCCCGGCGATCGCGCCGGAAGCGGTTATTACAAAAAGAGCCGTCATGGTCGATATGAATGTTTTAGCGCGCATCGTTGCTTTTCCCCCTGTTATAGTTTGTGTGTTGTTTTATACGGCAACCCCGCCATTCAAGCCCCTCGCGGCTTTCCCGCGCATGATATCAGGCATATTGAAAATCCGGCAAGAGAAAACTCCCGCCGCCGCAAAAAAAGCTCACTCCCCGATTATCTTTACAAGCGCCCTTTTCCTCCTCCCCCCGTCGAACTCGCCGTAGAAAATCCGCTCCCATGTGCCGAAGTCGAGCCTGCCCTTTGTTATGGCCACGACCACTTCCCTGCCCATTACCTGCCGTTTCAGGTGCGCGTCCGCGTTGTCCTCGCCCGTGTCGTTGTGGCGGTATGACGACACAGGCTCATGCGGGGCGAGCCTTTCGAGCCAGCGGTCGAAGTCGTGATGGAGCCCGGACTCGTCGTCGTTTATGAATACCGAAGAGGTTATATGCATGGAGTTCACCAGCGCGAGGCCCTCTTTTACCCCGCTCTCATCCACGCACGCCTGCACCTCCGGGGTGATGTTTACAAACCCGCGCCTCTGCTCAATGTGGAAGAAAAGCTCTTTGCGGTAGGACTTCATCTTATGCCTCAGTCGATGAATGGGTTGCGTCAAACCGATACAAACGCGATAAAGAGCGTGTCATTGCGAGGCGGAGCCGAAGCAATCTTTCAGTTACAAAGGCGAGATTGCCGCGCTCTCTTCGCTCGCTCGCAATGACGGCGCGACTACATTTAATACGTTTACGCTATATTGTTCGCCCTGTGCCTCCGCGCAATCTGATCGGCCAGGCCATCGAGCTTTTTGAAGTCCTCTTCCCGCGGGCGTCCCTTGACCATCACCGGCTCGATCATCTCCACCTTGAGGTTCGAGATGGTGGAGGCTATCTGCTCCACCATCTTGCCGCCCCAGCCGTAGGAGCCGATGACCGAGGCGAACTTGAGCTTGGGCCTCAAGGCGTTGGCGAGGAACGCCGCCGATATGACGAGCGGGTGGGCGCCGGTCAAAACCGTCGGGGAGCCGACAACGATGGTGGCCGCGTCCACAAGGGCCATGGCGAGCTTCCCGGTGTCGGCGTGGGCGAGGTTGAACCTCTCGACCTTCACGCCCCTCTGAATGAGCCCTTCTGTCAGGTGGTCTACCATCCGCTCGGTGGAGCCGTGCATGGACGCGTACGGTATGACGACCGTGTTGGCTACCCTGTCCGATATCCACTCCATGTGCGACTCTATTATGCAGTCCACGTGGTCGTGCACCGGGCCGTGGCTCGGTGCTATGACCTCAACCGCGTACCGCGAGAACCTCTCCATGTGCTTTCTTATGCTCGTCCTGAAAGGCATCATGACCTCGGCGTAATACCTCTTGGCGGCCTCGCACGCCTTCCAGTGCTCGTCAATGGTGAGGGTCGACGACGCCAGATGGGACCCGAGGAGGTCGCACGTGAACAGCACCTTGTCCTCCCTGAGATACGTGGTGAAGGTCTCGGGCCAGTGCACCCACGGGGTGTGGAGGAACTCAAGGGTCTTGTCCCCGAGCAGGAGCGTCTCTCCGTCCGCTACCGTCACTATCCTCTCCCCCGCTATGTGGAGGAGGTCGATCAGGTACTCCCTGCCCTTGGGGCTTGTGACGACCACGGCCTCCCTGTACCTCTCAAGGACGTGGGGGATGGACCCGGAGTGGTCCTGCTCGGAGTGCTGTGAAATAATGTAATCTATCCTCTCAACCCCTGCAAGCTGAGATAGAAGCACCTCTGTCTTGGACGGGTCCACGGTGTCTATCACGGCGGTCTTTTCGCCGCCCTTCACAAGTTAGGCGTTATAGCTCGTGCCGTCGGGCAGAGGTATCAGGGAATCGAAAAGCCTCCTGTCCCAGTCCACCGCCCCAACCCAGAATATGCCGTCTTTTATCTTTTTGGGCTCCATTTGCCTGCCCCCTTCCGTTTTATTTTCGGCGTAAGGCTATTATAGCGCAAGTACGGCGTTTTTCAGCGGCCTGCTACATCGCCCGCTTGAACAGCACCATTCCCGCGGTTATAGAGCAGAGGGCGAAGACCGCGAGAAAGAGGAGGTCGCCCCTTACGGCGTAGTAGCTGACGCCCTTGAAAAGCACCGCCCGGAGCGCGTGGACGGAATAGGTCTCCGGGTTTACCATGGAGAAGGCCTTGAGCCAGCGCGGGAAGCTCTCCACCGGGTATATGGCGCCGCTCGGAAAAAAGAATATCACGTTCAGGAAGCCGGCGAGCACACCGACTATCCTCGGGTGGTTTATCCTGCCCATTATTACGCCGTTCTACCCCTGTATGCCGAGCGTGGAGAGCATTATTATGATGACGACCAGCAGGAAGTCCGCCGGGGCGAGCATGCTCCAGAGGCGTATGCCGGATATGAAGGAGCTCAGGATGAGGACGAGCATGGCGAGTATGGTCGTTATCAGGAGCCCGCTCGCCGTAAGGCCGATGACGATATCGCCCTTTGTAAGGGGGGTGAGGAAGTAGCTCTCCTCCACGCCGAGGAACCTGTCCATGACCATGTTGAAGGCCCCGGTGGACATGGCCCCGAGGAATATGGCCATGATGATGACCCCGGGGATGAGCGTCTGGTCGTAGTCTATCTTCTTATAGAGCTCGACCTCCCTCAGAAAGACCCCGGAGCGCTCGGAGCGCACGGGTATGAACTCCCTCTGTATCTCAGGTATCGCCCTCAGGACGGCGGATTGGACCGAGGCGGCGGAGATGTTCTCCGCGTTGTCGAGGAAGAGCCCTATCTCGCTCCTTACGCCGCGCTCCACGTCCCTGCTGAAGTTGCGGGGGATGACGAGCACCGCCTTGAACTCCCCGCTCTTGAGCCCGCTCATGGCCCGGCCCTGGTCAACGACCCTCACGACCTTTATGGTCCCGGGCCCGGCCTCGATGGAGTGGAGCATCTCGCCCAGCCTTACGGCGTAAGGCCCGTTGTCGAGGTCTATGAGCGCGAGGGGCAGGTTCTTGAGTTCGCCCTGGAACGAATTGCCGAGTATGACGAGGTATATTATCGGCATGAGCAGGCTTATCACCACGACGAGCGGGTTCCTCAGGAACTTCCTTATATCCCTTTCGAATATGGCGAGGAAACGATGCATCTCCAGTACCCGTGTTTTATAGTGCGATGGTTCCGCCTCCGCTCATCGACGGAGCGCGCCCCCGCCTACCTGCCCCACTTCGTCGGGACGCCGGCCCCTAAGAGGAAGCTCACCTTCTTCGCCTCCTCCTCCCTGATGGGCCGCCCGGTGAAGTGTATGAAGACGTCTTCGAGCGTCTGTTGCTTCAAGATGACCTTTGTCACGCCGGCGCCGATCCCCTTCAACCCTTCCACGAACACTGGGATAGCGTTGGCGCCGTTCTCGGCTGAGATTATCAGCGTATCGCCCTGCACGGCGCACGACGTGACAGACGGGTTTGTCTTTATCAGGTCCGCGGCCTTGCTCGCGTCACAGCCGCTTATGGTGAGCTCAACTACGTCTTTTCTGGGTATCTGCCTCTTAAGCCCATCCACGGTGTCGAGGGCGGCTATCCTGCCGTAATCTATTATCGCCACATGGTCGCAGAGCGTCTCGGCCTCCTCCATGTAATGGGTGGTAAGGAGTATCGTAAGCTTATCCGCGCCGCGGAACTTCTCAAGGAGCTCCCAGACGACGTGGCGGCTCTGCGGGTCGAGCCCTATGGTCGGCTCGTCGAGTATGAGTACCGAGGGCTTGTGCACCAGCCCCCTGGCTATCTCAAGCCTTCTCCTCATGCCTCCGGAGTAAGTCGCCACAAGGTCATCCCGCCTGTCCTTGAGCCCCACCATCGTAAGAAGCTCCTCGGAGCGCTCGGTCCTCTCCGCCCTCCCCATCCCGTAGAACCTCGCGTATATGTCCATCGTCTCGCGGGCGGTGAGATCGAGGTCGCTCGTCATGGCCTGCGGGACCACGCCTATCTTCGTGCGGACGAGCGCCCTGTCCTCGACGACGTCGCACCCCATTATGCGCGCGGACCCTTGCGTCGGCCTTATCAGGGTGGTCAATATCCTTATGAGGGTGGTCTTGCCCGCGCCGTTGGGGCCGAGGAGGCCGAAAAAATCCCCTTCAGGTATGGAAATAGTGACCCCCTGCAGGGCGGTCACATTGCCGTAGACCTTGACGAGGTCCGATATCTCTATGGCCATGCCCATGCTACTCGCCGAAGTATATCCTGACGTTTACGGTCATCCCCGGCTTCAGGAGGCCGGCCGGGTTTTCAGCCCTTGCCTTTACCCTGAAGGTCTTTATATCGGCGTGGCCGCGGGTGACGTCCCTCTGCGTGGCGAAACCGCCCACCTCGCCTATCTCGACGACCGAACCCTCAAAGACCTTGCCGTCCCCTCCGGTAAAGCTTATCGCGGCCCTGTCCCCGACCTTTATCCTCCGTACGGAGGTCTCCTCCAGATCGATGCGAGCCCATACGTCCTTGAGCACGTCCACCGTGTAGATGGACTTGCCCGGCCCGACGGTCTCCCCGATCTCGAACGATTTGTAGACTACCAGACCGTCCACCGGGGATTTTATGACCGTGTCCTCAAGCTGGGCGTCGAGGACCTTGAGCGCGGAGGCGGCCTCACCCTTCCTTGCAAGGAGCGCGGATCCCCTTGCGCGCGCGGCCTTAATGTTGGCTTCCGACACCCTGACGCCGGCCTCTGCCGACTTCCCGCGAGCGATGGCGCCGTTTAAGAGGGCGATATTGGAATCGAAGACTGTCCGCGCGGCGTCGAGGTCTTTCCTGGAGAGATAACCTCCTGAGAAGAGCCCCTTCGCCCTGTCGAGGTCCCGGCGCGCCTCGTCGGCCACGGCCTTTAACCTCGCTGTCTCGGCCTGAGCCGCCTCGAGTTCGTATCCCGCGCTCTCAAAAAGCGCCTGCGCGTTCTCAAGGCCGACCCTGGCCTCGACTATCTCCTCAGCCGCCCCGCGTAGCGCCGCCCTGCCCTCCTCAACCCGCGCCCTGAACTCGGCCGCGTCGAGCACGACGGCCGCGTCCCCGGCCTTGACGCTGTCCCCCTCCCTGCAACAGAGCTTCACTATCCTGCCGGATATCTTCGGCGTCAACTCGACCTCGGTAGCCTCCACGGTCCCGGTGGACTCGATAAAGCCGGTGGCCGAGGACCTCCGGGAAAGATGGAAGTAGAGGGCTATCAATGAAATGGCGCATACGGCGAAAACAGCCGCGAAAAGCCTCTGCCGTTTATTGGGCATCATGAGACGGCTCCATCAAAAGAGCTGGATTTTGGATTGGGAACGCCCTCCCCGTAATTCAAACCCCAGGGGTATCTGAACATTGGAAAAACGGGACAACGGGGTATTCCCCCGCGCCCGCTTATTATACGGAAAGACATAGAGCCTTTGTGCGGTCTTAGCGGCCTGAGCAAGACCTCATGCTCCGGAAAAAGCAGTTGGCGCTACACGGCCGCAAGGCCGGGGCCATAAGCCCCGCCGGCCCCGGACAGGCGGCTACAGTCACTCCTCGACGATTTTGACGCTTGCCGCTATCATGCCGGATATCTCTATGGTCCCGTTGATGGCCGCGGATACCGAGTCCTTATCCCACTCCTTGCCGTCCTGCTTCCAGACCCCGTTCAGCACTAACTTCTCACCGTCGCGCAGGTGTTCAAGGGGGGACCTTTTCGTCCTGTAGCGCGGTATGAGCAGGATACTGCTGAAGTGCATGTCATCGAACGCCACGGGGTTGCAGTTGGCCACGAACCAGTACTCCTTGATGCCCTCTATCTTCTGCTCCCTGCCCGGGACCTGGACAAAACGCTCTATCTGCTCCTTCTCTATGGCGCGCGAGCCTTCCAGTCCCTCCACAACGGTGGCGATTATCGCGTTGGTACCGTCACCCGCATTGAAATTCTTCGGTTCTCCCACCTCAAGTCTTATTTTCATTGCCCGCCAAACCCCTTCTATATGATTTTTCAACGTGTTCATTATGATATCAGCATACGGCCCGCGTGAAAAGGATTTTTTCCACGGGCGCTTTAGTGCGCGGTCAACCCGGCCATCGTCAGCCGGGCGTCGAGCCCTGCGCTTACCCGCCAGTAGAGGCAGGGGGAACGGCGAAGCAGCGCTCGCCCATACACAAAAGAGTTATAAAAAGGCTTTTATCTTGACTAAGCCGCTCCAGTATAGTATAAAACAACATCTAAGGAACCTCTGATTAATTCCTTCATTCGTCATTGCGAGCCCTGCGAAGCAATCTCATCTTCTGGCGAATCAAGCGCTTGGAGATTGCTTCGTCGCTCCGCTTCTCAATGACAGTAGAAACGAGAATTAATCAGAGGTTCCCTAAGGAAGTTTTACGATGATAAAGGTAAGCGATCTCAATAAGTCATACGGCGGCCAGTTGGTCTTCGACGGCGCGAGCTTCGTGTTGAGCCGCGGCGAGAGGGTCGGCCTTGTCGGAAGGAACGGCACCGGCAAGACGACCTTATTCAGGATGATACTCAAGGAGGAGGAGCCGGACGGGGGGTGCATAAGCGCGCCGAGGCACTACACGGTCGGACACCTCTCCCAGCATATACACTTCACCGAGGATACGGTGCTGAAGGAGGGGTGCCTGAGCCTGCCGCTCTCGGAGGACGGGGTGGACGAGACCTACAGGGTGGAGACGATCCTCGCCGGGCTCGGAATACCGGAGGATTGGTTCGACAGGGACCCGCGCTCGCTCTCCGGCGGATACCAGATAAGGCTGAACCTCGCAAAGGCGCTCGCCTCGGACCCGGACCTCCTCCTCCTTGACGAGCCGACGAACTATCTCGATATAGTATCGGTAAGGTGGCTCAAGAGGTTCTTGAGCAACTGGAAGAACGAGCTCATGATCATAACGCACGACCGCGACTTCATGGACAGCGTCACCACCCACACGATGGCGGTGCACAGGTATAAGATACGCAAGGTGTCGGGCCCCACGCACAAACTCTACTCCCAGCTGGCACAGGAAGAGGAGATATACGAGAAGACCCGGCTGAACGACGAAAAGAAGCGCAAGGAGATAGAGGTCTTCATAAACCGCTTCAGGGCCCAGGCCACCAAGGCGAGCTCCGTGCAGTCCCGCGTAAAGGCGCTGGAGAGGAACAAGAGGCTTGAGAAACTCGAAGAGGCGAGGACCCTCGACTTCGAATTCAACCCGGCCCCGTTCCCGGGCAAGACCCTCATGGAGGTGAAGGACCTCACCTTCGGCTTTGAAGAAGGCGCGCCCCTGATAAGGGGCTTGAGCCTCTCCGTCGGCAAAAACGACCGCATAGCCATAATCGGCAAGAACGGCAGGGGAAAGACAACGCTCCTGAACCTGCTGGCGGGCGAGCTTGCGCCCACGTCCGGCTCTATCAACCCCAATGACGGCATGAGGCTCGCCTACTTCGGCCAGACCAACATCTCGCGGCTCAACCTCAAAAACACCGTCGAGCAGGAGATAATGGAGTCGCACCCGGCTTGCACCCGCGCCGCCGCGAGGAGGGCCTGCGGGGCCATGATGTTCGAGAAGGACAACGCCCTCAAGAAGATAGAGGTGCTCTCCGGGGGCGAAAGGAGCAGGGTGCTCCTGGGCAAGATTTTGGTAAGCCCGGCCAACCTCCTCCTCCTTGACGAGCCGACAAACCACCTCGATATGGATTCGATAGACGCCCTTATCGAGGCCATAGACGCCTTCAGCGGGGCCGTGGTGATAGTGACCCACAGCGAGCTTATGCTCGACGCCGTTGCCACGCGCCTCATCGTCTTCGACGGCGTGGGCGCGAGCCTTTTCGAGGGGACTTACCGGGACTTCCTGGAGCGTGTCGGATGGGAGAACGAGGCCGACGCCAGAGCGGGCAAGGCCATGGTCAATGAAGTCAAGGCCGTAAATATGAATAAGAAGGAACTTCGCAGGTTGAGGGCCGAGACGGTCTCGGAGCGCAACAGGACCCTCGGGCCGCTCAAGTCCCGCATGGAGGGGATAGAGAGCGCCATAGTAGAGATGGAAAAGGAGGCGGAGGAGATGAGCCGGGCGTTGCTCGGCGCTTCAGAGAACGGCGAGGCGGCCAATATCGCCGCCCTCTCCAGGGCATATCACGCCTCCAGGGAGAAGATAGACGGACTCTTCGATGAGCTTGAGACCCTGAACCGGGAGCATGACGCGAAGGCTAAGGAGTTCGAGGACGCCATCTCCGGGATAGGCGGGAGGCCGGGCGCGGAGGGGGCGTAGCCCCGGGCGGTATGGACGGCCCCGGCGAGATGAAAATGGATGGCGAAGGCCCGGTGGAAAGGTTGCCGGGGCAGGCGGGCGCATAGAGATATATCCCATGCATTTCAAAGACCCCCATCGACTTGGGCTCACGGGGGCCAATGACGATAAAAAAGGCCGCGGATAACTCCGCGGCCTTTTTTTGTCTTTCCAGAGGCGTAGCGTCTATTCAATCGGCTTTGACGCGAGCACCCAGAGTATGGGGCAGGGCGACTTTCTGGTCACCCTGTCGGTGACGCTTCCGGCGAATATCTTGCCGATGGGCGAGTACCTGTGTGTCGCCATGACTATGAGGTCGGCCTTTGTCTCGAAGGCGGTGGCGACTATCTCATGGGCGGCGTCCCCGTCCCTGAGCGCCGTGTCTATGTGCACGGCGCCGTATCCTTTCACCTTTTCGGCTTCGTGCTGAAGGAAGTCCCTGCCCTGCTTGAGCCAGTCGTCGTGTATGTGCTCCCATTCGTCCGAATTGGTAACTACCGGCTGAGAGCGGTACCACTTCTCCACGACGTGCAGGAGAGTCACCCTGCCGCCAGAAAGCTTGCTCAGGTACGCGGCGTGCCTTTCAGCCTCTTCAGAAACCCCCGTGTCGTCAACGGGGCATAGTATATTCCTGTATTCCATGTAGACCTCTCTTTAGTGTTATATGGCGGCGCGTGTCCCTGCAAGGCGGCCGTCATGAATAGTGCGCGACCTCTGAAATGGCCTTGCCTCCCTTGCCGACCCAGGTCCTCGTCCACCGGCGTTGCGCGACCCACATAATCCCGAACACGATGACGGCGAACCCCGCGAAGGCCACAAAGCCCCACGCGAACGTGCCTGTGTACTGCTTGGAGAGGCCCATGGCGTTGGGGATGAATCCGCCGCCGAGGGCGCCTATCTCGCCTATCATGCTCCCGGCGACCGCCGTGGTGGTCGGCCAGCGCAGAGGCACGAGCTGGAAGAGGCTCCCGTTGCCCATGCCGAGCGCGGCGAAGGCGAGCATGAAGAGTATCGTCGTGGCGACTATCGGCAGGGACAGGCTCTGCAGGAGCATGAATATTATTATGAGCACGAAGACGAGCGTAAGCGAGTTGATGCCGCCCCACTTGTCGGAGACGTATCCGCCGACTACCCTGACGGCGCTCCCCATAATGGTCGCGAGCATCGTAAGCTGGCCCGCCTGCACCTTCGTGACGCCGAACTGATCGTAGAAGAAGGTCGGCAGGAAGTTCGCCAGGCCGATGAACCCGCCGAAGGTTATGATGTATACCACGTTAAAGACCCAGCCGTCCTTTTCCACGAGGCACTTGAGGAGGTCTTTCAACGTGTGATCTTCCCTGTCCGGGGGCTCCTTGGCGAATATCAGCATGACAAGGAACGGGAAGAGCATGGTGATGGCCGCGAAGCCGTAGACGTTCTGCCACCCGTACTTCATGGCGAGCGGGGGAGCGAGCAGGACGGCGAGCACCGTGCCGCTGTTGCCCGCGCCGGCTATGCCCATCGCAAGGCCCTTGTACTTTGGCGGGAACCAGCCCGACCCGAGCGAGAGAGCCACGCCGAAGGACGCGCCGGCAATGCCCAGCAGGACGCCCATCGCGAGCACGTTCGAATAGGTGCTTACAAAGAAATAACCGTAAATCATCGCTAGCAGTATCATGCCCATCTCAACGAGCGCCGCGTTCTTCCTGCCTATGTACTGGGACAGCACCCCGAGGGGGAAGCGCATGATCGCGCCTGACATGATAGGCACGGAGATCATGAACCCTTTCTGTGCCGGGGACAAATGGAACGCCTCGCTGATGAACGGCGCCATCGCACCGTTGAGCACCCAGATAGCGAAGCAGAAGTCGAAATACAGGAATGACGCGAATAGCGTCGGCGGGTGCCCTGCCTTCAGGAATGTCTTGAAGCCTGCCATGTTCCTCTCCTTTATAAATTTTTTTTGAGTGTGTCGGACCTGCCCGCCCGCCCTCGGCGCGGAGTCTCATTCCTCGATGATAGTAGTTTCTATTATTGCCTGTGTCGCGCGGACGCCGGCCTGAACGTATGGCACTGCTTTTCTTAAAGACACAACCATGCGCCTTTGCCGAACACTTTGGGGTCCACATCGGCCATATCCGGGCGGTGGTACAACCAGAGTGGATATACGTTTCCGACGTCCTTCCTTACTATTACATTATTTTTATGATTGTCCCATTACTACAACAACTTATGTGCCTTTGTCAAGGACAATAAATTAGGTGTGCGGATTTTTTGTTCTATTTTCAGAAAATCTGTTGTTTTTAAGCCCGTGGAGGGTTAATGAAAAGAGGCTCCCGCATCATGACATGGACATCGGGTGCATCGCTGATGGATACCCGAAGGACCGGGATCCGAAAAGATGCAAAACGATTGAGATGATGGTTACACGTGAACAAGCCCATCATGCGATGATATTCACTCTCGCCGGCTTCATCCTCATGCGGCTGGACGGTTCGGCCTGGCTTGTCGTGGCTATAATAGCCGCCGTAGTAACCGCCTTGAGCGTCATGGCCGCCGCGGGCGCGACCTTCGCCATCGCGCCGCTTGTCCAGGTTCTTCTTCCGCATAGGTTTTACGGCCCTGATTACGACGGTCTTCTGATTCTTCTCCACGTCGGGTTTGGCTTGAGGGGGTGCTTCAAGACAAGGGCAATCCGTCGCGTTTTGGCCGTATTGAGCGTAATTCCGGCCCGAAAATATCAAGGAAAACAGGGCTTTGAAAAAAGATTCGGTTTGAGCGGAAAAATGCTGGACAGCTTTGTCCGAATCTGGTATTTTACGACATACTCAAAAAAAAGCCGGCCTCTTTAAAACGCGGTTTCTAAAAGGCCTTGAGCTGAAGCAGTGCGCGTCGAAATCCGGGCTTAATACCGGATTGTCCTGACCTGAAGCATATATCCATGTTGGATTCGGGGGATTCCTAACAGGGTGAGCAGAAGAGTCGGAAAAGATATAACACGCATCTGTCGGGGTCTGGCTTACGCGGCCGCGGTATACCTCTGTCCCGTGGTGCGTAAAAGAGAGCGTGCGCAAGCGTTAAGCGGTTTGCGGCGCCGCAAACAAGTTGAAAAAGAGGCGTCCACGAAAAGGACCGACGCCGCAAGGATGCTTGTAGAGAGGCTCTGCCTGTTCAGCAGGATGATCGGCTCGGCGCCCGCAACGGCCTGCCATCAGGTTTCCGAGGAAGGCATAGAAGTCTTTGTGCATAAGCTCGGCGAGCAGGAATACAGCCTGGGGCTTTCCGTCGTAAAAAAGAGGCGCCCTGTCCCTGACAGGGGGAACAAGAGGCCCAGGAAGTCGGGCCTTGAGCTTATAAGGCTCACGCTCAATCTGGCAAGAGGCAACCTTGAACAAAGTTCGCACTTTACTGCCGCCCCGGCCGGATGAAATCTGAATCAGCGGCCGCCGGCTTGAGCCCGATTATTAAGGAACAACGGCGTTCCGGGCGCGCTCAAACGGCGGAGCCGAAGATGATATGGATAATATAGGTGGGGCGCTGACGGGTGTCAAGGGTATTAAAAAACAAAACACAAGCAGCAGGCAAAGGAGGTGTAGGGTATGGTTTCAAAGGGTTGTAAAAAGATAAGGAAAGGGTTGCAGTACGGGCTGGCGGCATTACTCGTGGCAGGGTTGCTTCCGATGGCGGCGATGGCCGCTGATCAGATGGCCCCCGCGGCGGCTCCTGCACAGGACCAGATGACTCCAGCGGCGGCGCCCGCGCCAGCGGCGGCACCGGTTGAGCCGGGAAATGCGGAGATAGGCCGGCGGATATTCACCGGCGCCAGGCCGCTTCAGAACGGCGCGCCGCCATGTATATCATGCCACAGCATAAGCTACGGCGAGTTGAACGGCGGGACTCTGGGACCGAACCTTACGAAGGTATATGCCGACGAGTCCAAGAACCCGTTGCTGAGTTCGGCCTGGATCAACGGCGGTTCTCCGACAATGGCTCCGATCTTCTCCCAGAGGAACATAACGGATGAGGAAGTGACCCACATCAGGGCCTTCTTCGCCCAGCAGAGCAAGGGGGCGGTCGCTCCCTCGGCCACAGGCACGTTCACTATAATCGGCCTCGGCGGCTTTGTAGGCATACTCATCGTGTTCAACATAATCTGGAGCGGAAGGTACAGGAACAGGAACAAGGGCACGGCCCATGATGCCTTATGGAGAAACTACGGCGGAAAAGGAGGACGGTAAATGTCTACGTGGATTCAAGACGAGATAAACCCCGGTAAAAGGGGATGGGAAGAATATTACAGGAACCGCTGGCAGTACGACAAGACGGTAAGGTCCACCCACGGCAACAACTGCACGGGCGGATGCTCATGGATGGTGTACGTAAAGGACGGAATCATCACATGGGAGCTTCAGGCCGTCGATTATCCGAAGCTCGACCAGACGCTGCCGCCGTATGAGCCGAGGGGATGCCAGAGGGGCATATCGGCTTCATGGTACGTCTACAGCCCGGTCAGGATCAAGTACCCGTACGTCAGGGGCGTGCTCATCGACGCCTGGAAGGAAGCGCGGGCCAAGCACTCCGACCCGGTGGACGCCTGGAGGAGCATAGTCGATAACGCCGAGCTCTCGAAGAAGATCAAGTGGTCGAGGGGCAAGGGCGGATTCCGCAGGTTCGATTGGGACACCGCCGCCGAGATAATCACCGCGGCCCAGATACACACCATCAAGAAGTACGGCCCGGACAGGAACAT
>JACRCJ010000214.1 GCA_016219075.1 Deltaproteobacteria bacterium
ACCATCTGCTCTGAAGTGGCCCCGGCCACCTTATTTATCTTCTCAACGACGCTGAATATGGCCTCGCTGACACGCTTGCTCTCCCTCGACTGCTCCACGGTGGAGAGCTTGACCTTCTCCATGAACTCCCTCATCTGGACCGTGTCTTTGAGTATCTCTCTGGCGGCGTTGGACTGCTCGTTGGCGGCGGTCTTGATGTCGGAGACCATGTGGCTGATCATCTGCGCGACACTGGTTATCTGGCCGGCGCCCTTGGTCTGCTCGATCGTGACCTTCTCTATCATCTTGGCCTTGTCGAAGGACCTCCCGGCGGAATCCAGTATCTTCGTCAGCGCCTCCTGGGCGTCTCTGGACAACCTCACTCCGTCCTCGACCTTCTCGCGGCTCCTCTGCATCGAGTCCACGGCCACGGCGACCTCGCCCTGGACCTGGCCTATAAGTTCCGAGATCTCCTTGGTGGACGCCGTAGTCTTGGTGGCGAGGTCTTTTACCTGGCGGGCCACTACGGCGAACCCCTTGCCGTGGTCGCCGGCCTGAGCCGCCAGAATCGTGGCGTTCAGGGCCAGCAGATGCGTGGTGTCGGCTATGTCGTTGATGACAGTCAGTATCTTGCCGATCTCCTTGGACCTCTCGCCGAGCCTGTTTACGACCAGGGCGGTGGATGAGACCTCCTCGCTTACCTTCTCTATCCCTTCCTTCGTCTTGACGACCGAGGCCATGCCGAGACCCTCGGCGTCTTCCCTGACCTGCTCGGCCAGCTCCGCCTGCTTTCTCGAGTAGGTCTCGACATCCTTTACGGTGGAGCCTATCTCTATGATGGAGGAGACGACCTCTTCGGTCTTCTTGAAGAGCTCGTCGACATGGGAGGCGACCTGGTTTATGGAGATGGCTATCTCGTTTATGGACGATGTCGTGGATGAGGCCGAGTAGAATAGCTTTTCTATGTTGACCTTCACATCGTCGACCGAGTCGCTCATGGTCTGGGCCGAAGAGGAGACCTCTTTCGACGAGACGTTCAGGGCCTCGGCCTCCTCGGCCACGGTCTTTATCGAGGCGTCCATCTCCTTTATGGAGGTCGAGGTGTCCTCGGCGGCCTGGAGCTGTTTGTGGACCGCCTCGATAAGCTCCTTTGATGACGACTCGATCTCCTCTGAGGCCTTGGAGACCGCGCTCGATATGCCGAATATCTCTTTTACCATGTTCTGCATGCCGTCGACGAACTTGTTGAACCACTTGCCGAGCATGCCTATCTCGTCCTCGGAGGTGATGTCCAGACGCTTTGTTAAGTCCCCCTTGCCCTCGGCTATCGCCTTGAGCATGTCGACGGTGCGGTCGATGGGCCGCGTTATGACCCCGGTGACAAGGAGGCCCAGAAGAAGCGACATGGCCGTGACGGTTATGACCCCGTAGAGTATCCACTTGTTCCGTGACCCGGCGAGCGTCCCGTACATCTCGTCGAGCGAGGTCGAGATCATCAGGACCCCCCTGGCGGCCTCATCGCGGGCGTGGCAGCCGTGGCACTTGGGTTTGGCTACTATCGGCACAAGGTAGGTGAAGTAACTCTTCTCGCCCTCACGCTCGATATAGGAGACGGCGGTCTTGTCGCCCCCGGTGAACTTCTGGAGAGCCTTTTTGAACTCGGGGTTGTGTATCCCCTGGGCGACATTGTTGAGCCTGTTGGCATGGTCGGCTGTCCACTCGGGCTTTATCTCGCCGAACTCGGCCTTGACATCGTCGAGGGTCTTGTAGTCGTTAAAGGCCTCCTCTACCCCGTTGGACCGTATGAGCTGCACCCTTTCAACGCCCTTGATGGTCCTCAGGCCCTCGATGAGGAAACGCGGCATGTCGGCCCTCTCATCGAGCATGTCCTTGTAGATAGTATGAAGGATCGGCTGGGCCATAAGCTCGCTCGCCTTCATCCTCTCCCTCAGCAGGCTCTTCTCCTCCTCCTTGATTACGAGAAAGACGAGCACGCCGAGGCCCAGGAGCGTGAGCCCGATGGTCAAGTTCAGGATTTTTCCTTTAAGGCCCTGACGGAACATTTAAACTCCGTTGAGGAAGATAACCAGCAAAGAGGCCGCCTGAGATGGCTTTTCAAACCAAAAGACCGGACAAAAGGCGCGGCCGGAAAGGGTCAGAACAGGTTTTAAGAAGACCTGGTTCGGAAAATACAGGCAATATAATACCTTAGGGCGATATTATATTACTTTTGGAACTTGAATTCTATTAAAACCTGACAATCGTGTCAACAAAAAATCGAATCTTTTTACATTCATCCGCGCTTCGTCCCGGGTTTAAGAGTCAAGGAGTTCCGCGCAATAGCTTTCTATCGGTTTTCCGCATGGTTTTCTTTAATCCCTTAATCCTCAGGGGCGCTCGTTTGCCACCGGGTCAAGGAATGTTAAAAAATAAACCTCCCCGGAGAAGAGCCCCAAGGTATCTGAAGTCAACCCATGTCACTGTGAAGAAGGTCTTTTGTATTGTTTTTAACAAAACACCAGGTCCATTGCGCAGTGAATAAAGGAGAGCGAGAGCAAGCCTCTGTATTTATTGCGCGCGAGCTTGCAAGCGACGAGCAATCGCCCCGAGGCGCGCTGTAGCAAAAAAAGGCCTAATGTATTGCGCGGAAAGCAACCGGGTAATAACCCGAAGAGAGAATAAAAAAGCCCGCCGGGGCTTTACCCCGGCGGGCGAGACTGGCGTGGCGCCTCTTTACCTCTTTTTCTTTACAGACGGCTTCTTCACGACCGGCTTCTTCACGGACTTGGCCTTGAGCGCCTCCAACTCCTTCTGGGCGGCGTCCCTTTCAGCGGTGACATTGGCCACCTGGCTCTTAAGGTCGTCGCTCTCCTTCTGAAGCGTGGCCACCTGGTTCTTAAGGTTGTTGTTCTCCTCGGTAAGGGACGACACCTGCCCCTTGAGCTGCGCGTTCTCCTGCTTCATCGCGGATCCGCAACCGGAGGCAAAAAGCAGCGCCACCAGGACCATGCTTAACAGTCCGATCTTTTTCATCTCTACTCTCCTTTTATTTTATTTTTGCTCCTGTGAATGGGTATGCCGCTCCGAAGTCCCGTCGCTACCGCGGTGGGTCAAGGAGTGGCAAATCCAAATGATTTTTCCGTTCCATCAAAATTCTACGCCATTTATGGCGGAGAATTTTAATCCACGGACAAAGGCTCATCGGTTTTCTATATTAATGCATTTAACATACCAATGTGAAGCACAAAAATAACTTATCTAAAAAAACAAGCACTTATTGCGGCAGGC
This sequence comes from Deltaproteobacteria bacterium, assembly GCA_016219075.1. Lineage (GTDB taxonomy): Bacteria > Desulfobacterota > GWC2-55-46 > GWC2-55-46 > GWC2-55-46 > JACRCH01. The sequence continues at coordinate 3,268 of JACRCJ010000214.1, forward strand.
ATACTCAGCGGCCCTCCTGTGATGCCCCTTTTGGTTTAGGGCTTAACCCTTTTGGTGCAGAATAGGCCTCTTTTTCAATGCCGAACTTATTGAGCCTGTACTGGAGCGTCCTGTAGCTCATCCCCAGGAGACACGCGGCCCTGCCGAGGACCCCGTTCGCCTTTATCATGGCCTTTACAAGGAGGTCCCTTTCAAAGTCCTCGAACGAGATACCCTCGTCCGGCAGCTCAAAATCCATCTTCCCGAGCGTGATGGGCCGCGTCATGATCTCGGCCGGGAGCGCGTCCTGACCTACGACCTCGCCGTCGGAGAGCAAGAGCGCCCTCTCCAGCACGGCCTCGAGCTGGCGGACATTTCCTGGCCAGTTGTAGTTCAAGAGCATGCTCATCGCCTCATCCGACAGGCCCCTTACTTTTTTCTCCGAAGACTCATTAAACCTTCCGAGGAAAAAAGTGACAAGTTCCGGTATGTCGCTTCTTCTGTCGCGCAGCGCCGGGAGCTTGAAGGAGATGACATTGAGCCTGTAGAAGAGGTCTTCCCTGAAACGGCCCTGTTTTATCTCGCTGTCGAGGTCCTTGTTCGTGGCGGCTATTATCCTTACATCCACCTTTATCCTGTTCGCCCCGCCGACCCTTCGGATCTCGCGCTCCTGCAACACCCTTAAGAGCTTCGACTGGAGCGGCAGGGCCATGTCGCCGATCTCGTCCAGGAATATCGTCCCGCCGTCGGCGGCCTCAAAAAGACCCGTGTTCCTCGCGTACGCTCCGGTAAAGGCGCCCTTCTCGTACCCGAAGAGCTCGGTCTCAAGGAGCGTCTCCGGTATGGCAGCGCAGTTTATCGCCAGGAAAGGGTGCGGGCTTCTGGGGCTCGCGTAGTGCAGGGCCCTGGCCACGAGTTCCTTGCCCGTGCCGCTCTCCCCGTATATCAGGACCGTCGCCGAGCTTCCGGAGACCTTCTTTATTATCCTGAAGACCTCCCTCATCTTGCTGTCGGAGCCTATGATGCCTTCCGGTCTGAACTGCTTTTCAAGCTGCCGCTTCAAGAGGATGTTCTCGCTCAAGAGCCGGGACTTCTCCACGGCCTTGTTCGCTACACCGAGGAGCCTGTCCCTGTCCAGGGGTTTGGTCAGGTAGTCGAAGGCCCCGAGCCTTATCGCCTCCACCGCCGAGTCTATCGTGCCGTGCGCCGTGACCATCACGACGCTTACGCTCGGCCTCTCCTCCAGGATGCGCTTGAGGACCCCGTGGCCGTCCATGCCCGGCATCTTGAGGTCCGTTATCACGAGGTCGAAGTTGTTCTTCTGGATCGCTGCGAGGGCCTCGCCCCCTCCCGAGGCAGTCCCGACGTCGTAGCCCTCGGCCTCGAGGACGGTCTTTAATATCTCCCTCTGCCCCTTCTCATCGTCCACGACAAGTACAGTACCTTCCATCTTTCAGCTACACCTCCGCGCTTTGAGGCAGGTCCACCGTTACGGTGGTCCCGCTGTCCACAACGCTTGTTATAGATATCGTCCCGCCGTGCTCCTCGACGACCCTTTTCGTCAGGGCCAGCCCGATACCTATGCCCGTCTCCTTGGTCGTAAAGTACGGGTCGAAGACCTTCCGGATGTTCTCAGGCCCGACCCCGCACCCGGTGTCCTCTACCGCTACCGAGACCGCTCCGTCATGTGAATAGGCCCTCACGAGGATGGAGCCGCCTTCGGGCATCGCCTGTATTGAGTTTATGAGGATGTTCAGGAAACATGTCTTTAAATGGCGGTAGTCCGCCTCTACGAAGCACGGAGAGCCCGCAAACTCTTTCTTAAGCGTTATCTTCTGCTCCGAGAGGCTGTCGAAGAGGAGAGAAAAGGTCTCATCGAGGACAGGCTCCACCTGGAGCCTCTTTAACTGGAGGCGTAGCGGGCGGCCGAAGTCCAGGAAGTTCGTGACCATCCCGTCGAGCCTCTCTATCTCGGATTTTATGCCGGCCACGGTCGCGGTAAAGCCCTCCCTTTTCCCCGGGTCATCGGGAGAGTAGCTCGCCCGCAGATGGTCTATGGAGAGGTTTATCAGGTTCAAGGGGTTTCTGACCTCGTGCGCTATCCCCGATGCGAGCGTGCCGATTTTGCTCATGTGCTCGGCCTCCTTGAGGCGCGATTCGAGTTCCCGGTTCTCGTTGAGCTTGCCGACCATGTCGTTGAAGTTCCTGGTAAGCCTGCCTATCTCGTCGTTCCGGTCCGCCTCAAGCCTGACGGACAGGTCGCCGGACGCCACCCTCTGGGCCGCGTCCGCGATTGACTGTATGGGCTCGGAGTACCTTCTTGAGAGGTACATGGCGGCGAGTATCCCGATCGAGAATATGACGAGCGTGGCCGCAAGCCTGTTGATGTGGTTACCTCTGGCGATATCGGCGAAGTCCTCGAACTGCGTCTCTATGTGTATATATCCGAGAAGTTCCTTGCCCACGACGACAGGCAGGAGCATGTCGTAGACCTTACGGCCCCCGGCGGTGGTCGTGTACTCGGTGACGTTCCCGATGTTCTTGAAGCTTTCACCCTTGACATTGAGCTTCTTTCCGATGAGGCGCGGGTTGGAGCTTGCGATAACGTCTCTTGAGCTGTTGACTACCGAGATGTCCCTGATGCCCTTCTTCTTAAAGCCTGCGAGCCCCTTGAATGCCTCGATCTCCCCGGCCTCCTTCCCGTTCGCCCTGGACATCTGCTCGATGCTTATCTGAATGGCGGTGGAAAGGTCCTCGGTGTGGCGCCTGACCTCGTCGATCAGGTCCTTTTCGGCCTGCGCAAAAAGAATAAGGAGGAATACGATGGAAAGAAAACAGAGAGAGACCATCATGAACAGGAGCTTGGTCTTGAGGTTCAGGTTGGAAAGTAGGTTGGAAAGCATGTTGCGCATTTTAAACCGGCGTATCTCCGGCCATCCCCGTAAGTAAGACAATCAAACTATATCCCTTAAAAATATCTCATTTCCACGGACGAATCAATAAGTATCCGATACGCGCTTTTTTTAAAAACCGGTCAAACAAGGCGTTGACACAAAACGGCTTCTGTGCTAAACTGCGCAACTTCTGATAAAATCTCGTCTACTCTTCCACTCAACCCCATGCGGAGTACGGTTTGAAAGATAACATCTTCAGCAGAAGGTCGTTTTTGAAAGGCGCGCTCGCGGGCACGGTCCTTTTGATGAGCGCCCCGTCATTCGCCTCAGAGCTCATACCGCAACCCCATGAAGAGGCCTCCGGCATGGCAAACGGGGAGCCGGCGGAGGAGCCTCGCGTCGAGATAAAGGGTGACATGGCAAAGGAAGGGCGTCTGCGTCTGTACCGCAACCGCACGGACGAGAGGATCGATGTGGTCTTCAGGAACGCCTACGGCGAGTACGACCCCGAGGCCCTGGCGGCCATCAACCGCATCATGAGGTGCCACTACAACGGCGAAGAGACCGGGATCGACATCCAGGTCATCGAATACCTGAACGCCCTCGATAACAGGATCGGCGGCGGCGGCAACGAGATAAACATCGTCTCCGGCTACAGGTCCAGGGAGTATAACGACCTCTTGAGGAAAAGAAGCCGCAGGGTCGCAAAACACAGCTTCCATCTTACGGGCCAGGCCATAGACTTCCACATCCCGTCCGCAAAACTTGGAAAAGTCAGACACGCCGCCTTGAAACTCGGCTACGGAGGAGTGGGGTATTACCCCAAAGGACACTTCATCCACATCGACTCCGGGAAGTTCAGGTACTGGTAAAAGCGTAGTATAATCTATTCATGAGATACACACTGAGTCTTTTACTTCTTGCGATCCCGGTATTTTTCACCTACCCGTCTATTACCTCCGCAAACACCGCAACGGCAACCGCGCCAGGCGGGTGCGCCCCGCTCCACCCGAGCGATTCAACCATAGAGTGGGATTGCGTAAGGCTTAAAAAGGACGACTCCCTTGAGAGTCTTTTCAAAGAGGGCTGGAAGGATGTGGCACGGTTTAACAGGATCGACCGGCGCCATGCCCGCCCTTTCACATACATCAAGGCCCCCAGAAGGATTGAAGATATACCGGACTTCTCCCCTATGCCGCCGTACTATCCGAAGGCCGAAAAACTCCCGAAGTTCATCCTCATAGACCTCTCAGAGCAGTTCCTCGGCGCTTACGAGTACGGCCGTCTTGTCTTCTCCGCCCCGGCGGCCACCGGCGAGAGGGGCAACGAGACCCCCAAAGGGGAGTTCAGGATCTCGGCCTTCAGCCGTAACCACAGGTCTTCCAAATACACGATAGAAAAGACCGACACCCCCTACCCGATGAACTACGCCCTCAGGTTCCATATAAACAGGGAGGGCGTCTCTTACTGGATACACGGCCGCGATATCCCGGGGCGCCCGGCATCCCACGGCTGTATCGGCCTCTATGACGAGGAGATGCAGAAGAGGCATTACAAGTACCCCAAAGACCCGGTTCTCGATGACGCAAAGAGGCTTTACGAATGGACTATCGGGGATTCATACGACGACGGGAAACCGCGCGGCCTGAAGGACGGCCCCGTAACCTTGATAACGGGCGAAATACCCGGGGGTCCTGAGGCTTCGTCCTTAAAAAACCAGCCTTTTTAAAGAGATTCAGCCTTCATACCTGTTGACTATTTTGACCCCTCTGTGATAATCTGAGTTGCTTATGAAAAAGCATAATTATTTCCCCTCCTTGGATGTTTTCAAAGAGAAGGCCGCCTCATCCAGGATAGTTCCTGTCTTCAGGGATATCCTCGCCGACACGGAGACCCCGGTCTCGGCTTTTCTAAAGATGGACACCGGAGGGGACGCGTTCCTTCTGGAAAGCGTTGAAGGGGGCGAAAAGTGGGGCCGCTACAGCCTGCTTGGCGCCAGCCCGCGCATGACCGTCAGGAGCAAGGGCGAAAAGATCGAGATAATCGAGGGCGGCGCCCTGAGGACCGAGGAAGGGGACCCGATAGGGGTGCTTAAAAGACTCATCTCGGAGTTCAACGCGGCCCATGTGGAAGGAGCGCCCCGGTTCTTCGGCGGGGCGATAGGCTACATCGGCTACGACATGGTGAGGCGTATCGAGAAGCTCCCGGACTCTGCCCCGAAAGACCTCGACCTCTACGACATGTTCTTCATATTCACCGACACCCTGCTGGTCTTCGATAACATCGAACACAAGATCAAGGTCATCGCGAACGCCTGTATCGAGGAAGGGGCCGACCTTGCCGGAACGTACTCGAAGGCGACTGAAAAGATAGAGGACCTCGTACGGGTGCTGCGCACGCGGGAGGTCCCGCCCCCAAAGGACGCGCCGGGGTCCGCCCCGGAGATAAGGTCGAACTTCAAGCGCGAAGACTTCTACGGGGCCGTCGACAAGGCAAAGGGATATATAACCGAGGGGGACATCTTCCAGGTCGTCCTCTCCCAGAGGTTCGAGACAGCCCTTGAGGTGGATCCTTTCGACATCTACAGGGCGCTACGCGTGGTAAACCCCTCCCCCTACATGTTCTTTCTGAGGCTCGGCGGCACTATCCTCGTCGGCTCCTCACCCGAGATACTCGTCAGGGTCGACGACTCCGACATAAACGTGAAACCGATAGCCGGAACCAGAAAAAGGGGGAGGGACGCCGAAGAAGACCTCGCCCTTGAAAAAGAGCTTCTGGCCGACCCCAAGGAGCGGGCCGAGCACATAATGCTCGTGGACCTCGGGCGTAACGACGTCGGCAGGGTCGCCGAGGCCGGCACCATCAGGGTCGATGAGTTCATGACCATCGAGCGGTACTCCCATGTCATGCACATAGTCACAAATGTGCGCGGCAACCTGAAAAAGGGCGCCGACTCCTTCGACGCGCTCCGCGCGTGCTTCCCGGCCGGGACCCTTACGGGCGCCCCGAAGGTCAGGGCCATGGAGATAATAGAAGAACTCGAGCCGTGCAAAAGGGAGATATACGGAGGCTCCGTCGGGTACTTCGGCTACTCGGGCAACATGGACATGTGCATCACCATCAGGACGCTCGTCATAAAGGACAACCGCGTATACATACAGGCAGGGGCCGGAATAGTGGCCGACTCGGTCCCCGAAAAGGAATACGAGGAGACGGAAAACAAGGCCAGGGGGATATTGAAGGCCGTCACCCTCGCCATGGAAGGTCTCGTCTGACAGACGGCTGAAAAGCTCCTGAGAGAAACTTTTTATAAAAAGTTTCTCTCAGGAGCGGCACACCCATCCAGCGGAAAAAGGGAGTACCGATCATGCTTTTGATGATAGACAACTACGATTCTTTCACCTTCAACCTGGTGCAGTACTTCCAGGAGCTCGGTGAAGAGGTCGTCGTATACAGGAACGACGCCATAACCGTGGCCGGGATAGAAAAACTCAGGCCC
>JACRCJ010000213.1 GCA_016219075.1 Deltaproteobacteria bacterium
ATAAATACAGAGGCTTGCTCGCTCGCTCTCCTTTATGCTCGCTACGCAATGCCCCTGGTGTTTTGTTAAAAACAATACAAAACATCTAATAACATAGGTTGTTTTCAGATACTCCGGAGCTTGCTCCGGGGAGGTTCATTTCCGCAAAAGCTTGCTTGCTATAGGTTTGATTAATTAAAGCCAATGGGTGCCTCCTGGCAAGGCTTGCGTGGAGGTCTCACCGGATGAACCCTTTAAGGGACTCGGCCGCTTTCGCCTGGATCATCTCGGCCACCTCGAGGGCGCGCATGCCGTCGTATCCGGATACGACAGGGGTACTCCTCTGTAAACAGGACGATACGAACGCCTTGAGCTCTTCGAGTATCGCGTCCTTTTTCTCAAGGCGTATATCTTCGTCGACGAGGGTTGAAAACCCGCCGGCGGCGTCGAGCACGACATTCGAGACCGAGAGCTGCTGCGTGGCGTAATCCACCGTCATGAGGGAGCCCGGCTGGAATATGTTAAGTCTCCTGACCCTGTCCTTCGAGACGCGGCTGGCGGTCAGGTTCGCCGTGCAGCCGTTTTTGAACCGTATCCTCGCGTTGGCGAAGTCGAGCCTGCCGGAGATGACCGGCATCCCGGAGGCGTCGACGGAGAGGACATCGCTTTTGGCGATGTCGAGCGCTATGTCGATGTCGTGTATCATCAGGTCGAGTATTACGTCCACATCCGTGCCCCTGTTGGGGAACGGAGACAGCCTTTGGGCCTCGAGATAGACCGGGTCTTTTATCCTCCCGGAGTTCGCCTCTACCAGCGCGGCGTTGAACCGCTCGAGGTGGCCGACCTGGAGGACCGCCTTCGATTCTTCGGCGGCCTTGATAAGCTCCAGGGCCTCGGCTGAGGTCACCGCCATCGGCTTTTCCATCATCACGTCCACGCCGCGCCTCAGGAAATCAAGGCCGATCCTGCAATGGCTCTCCGTGGGCGTTACGATGCTGACGGCGTCCACGCGGCCGAAAAACTCCCTGTAGTCCGACCAGGCCTTCGTGCCGGTCTCTTTGGCTATCTCTTCGGCGCGCTTGAAGTCCGTGTCGGTGACGCCTACGAGAGTCGCCTCTTCTATCATCGGGTACTTGAGGGCGTGCAGCCTTCCGAGATACCCTACGCCTATTACGGCTACTCTAATCTTCTTCCTGGAGTTCACCTGTCCTCTTGGTCCTTTCCCTTGCTATGCCCCTCTTGGAGCCTTTTAAGAAATCGATAAACCTCCTGGCGTGGACGGACGACGGTAGCTCCGTTGAGAGCTTCCCGACCGCCTCGGTACTGCCGTGCGACGACCTCAGGACTATGTTGTAGCACCTCTTTATCTCGTCGAGGTCCTGCTTCGTAAACCCCTGCCTCCTGATGCCCACCGAGTTGAGCCTGTAGATCCTGGCCCTGTTCCCCACGGCCATGGCGTAGGGTATGATGTCTTTGCTGACGGCGGAAGCGCCGCCGATTATGCAGTAAGCGCCGACCCTCACGTGCTGGTGGATGGCTACAAGCCCTCCGACGATAGCGCGGTCGTCGATGGTCACGTGTCCGCCGAGCGTGGCGGAGTTCGCCATGATGATGTTGTTCCCGAGGTTGCAGTCGTGCGCGATGTGGACATAGTTCATGAAAAGGTTGTTGGAGCCGCAAACGGTCTTGCCCTGGTCCTTCGTGGTGGCCCTGTGGACCGTCACGAACTCCCTGAAGATGTTGTTGTCGCCGATGACGACCTCGGTCTTCTCGCCCTTGTAGCCGAGGTCCTGCGGGGCCGCGCCTATGGAGACGAACTGGAAGACATGGCAGTCGCTGCCCATCGTCACCCACTTGTCGATGACAACATGAGAGCCGATCTTGGTGTTCTTGCCTATCCTGACGGACTCGCCTATGACGCTGAAGGGCCCTATCTCGACCCCTGAGTCGAGCTCGGCGGTAGGGTGGACGCAGGCGGTAGGGTCGATCTTTATGTCATTCATCTTCTTCGCGGTAGTGCTCATTTTTAATTAGTACCTCTCAAACGGTGCGTGCCGTCGTCTTGGTTGTTAATATTTCCTCCGGATACCACGCAGGACCGCGGCGTGGAGTCCGTTTGCCTGGAAAAAATCACTTCTCCGTTATCGTCGCCAGAAGCTCGGCCTCCGCGGCGAGCGCGCCGCCGACGAACGCCTCTCCCTTGAAGCCCCAGATGGTCCCCCTGCGCTTCGTTACGGTAAGCTGAAGCTCGAGGGCGTCTCCGGGTGTCACCGGCCTTCTGAAGCGGGCGTTGTCGATGCCCATGAAGTACATCACCTTGCCGCTGACGTCCGCGCTCGTGGCGGCCGCCGATTTAAAGGCCAGGACCCCGCCCACCTGCGCCATCGCCTCTACTATGAGGACGCCGGGCATGATGGGGTGGCCGGGAAAATGGCCGAGGAAAAAAGGCTCGTTCATAGTCACGTTTTTGAGACCCCTGGCTGATCTGCCCGGCTCCATCTCCGTTATCCTGTCGATGAGGAGAAACGGGTACCGGTGCGGAAGAATAGTCAGGATCTCCTTAATATCTATCATGCAGCCTCCTTTTGTCGATGTGACTTCTATCTGCGACCCCCGCTTGCGCGCGGACCTGTTGGGCCGCAGAAGCGGGGGTCTATTTCTTCACCGTCTTCCGTTCAAGGGCCTCGATCCTCTCAAGGATCTCCTGGACGGTCTTTTTGATCTCCGGAAGCCTGGGAAAGACCGTCTGGGCGCGGAGCCACTCCGCGTGCGATATGGCCGGAAAGCCGGATACGGTCCGCCCGTCGCGTACGTCCTTGGTGACCCCCGATTTGGCCGCTACCGTCACCCGGTCGCCTACCGTTATGTGACCGGCGAGGCCCGCCTGCCCGCCGAGCTGCGCATAGGAGCCGACGCTGGTGGAGCCCGCTATCCCGACCTGGGCCGTTATGACCGTGTGCTCGCCGATCTTTACATTGTGAGCCACCTGCACGAGGTTGTCTATCTTCGTGCCCCTGCCTATGAAGGTCTCGCCGAGGGCGGCCCTGTCCACCGTGACGCAGGCCCCTATCTCGACATCGTCCTCGATGCGGACCATGCCTCTCTGGGGGATCTTGAAGTACCTTGAACCGTCAAAGCCGTACCCGAACCCGTCGCTTCCGATAACCGAGTTGCAGTGGATGATGACCCGTCTCCCTATGACGGTGCCTTCACGGACCGAAACGCCGGAGTAAAGCACCGTGTCTTCTCCGACGAGCGCGTCTCTGCCGATGTATACGCCGGGGAATATGACCGTGTGATCGCCGATTATCGCCCCGCTCTCGATGACCGAGAAGGCGCCGACCGAGACATCCTTGCCGAGGATGGCCTTTTCGGCGACCTCGGCCCTCGCGTGCACCCCCGGGGGCGGGAGCACCGGGGGCCTTAAGACCTCCAC
>JACRCJ010000017.1 GCA_016219075.1 Deltaproteobacteria bacterium
GAGATAATGCAGGACGCCCGCGTGATCATGAGGAAGTACCCGGAATTAAGGACCGGGGTGCAGATAATAAACCTCATCTCCGGCGGCGGCTTCAGGGCGACCCCGTTCAACATGGTCGTAAGGGGCCCGGAGCTTTCCAGGCTCGACGAGTACTCAGGAACGCTCATAAAGAAGTTCAAGAGCATTCCCGGCTTCGTCGATACAGACACCGGGCAGGCTTTAAGGCACCCGGAGGTGCAGGTGCACATAGACAGGAAGAAGGCCTCTGACCTGGGCGTTAAGGTCGAGTCTATCGCGTCTTCCTTGAGGACGATGGTCGGAGGCGAGAAGGTCACGCTCTTCAGGGAGGGCGACGACCAGTACAATGTGAGGCTCAGGCTCCTGCCCGGGTTCAGGAAGGACGCCCCGAGCATCAGCCAGCTCACGGTCCCCGACAGCGAAGGCAGGCTCGTGAAGCTCGATAACTTCGCCACCCTTACTCCCGGCATGAGCCCCGGCCAGATAGACCGCTACGCGCAGGAGCGCCAGATCACCGTGATATCCAACCTCTTCGTCAAGCCTCTCGGCGAGGCGATGGCGGACGCGGGAAAGGCGATAAAGGAGCTGAACCTCCCGGTAGAGTACTCTACGACATTCCTCGGCAGGGGCAAGCTCATGCAGGAGGCGTTCCTCAACTTCCTCATAGCCTTCGTCCTGAGCCTCATATTCATATACATGGTCCTTGCGGCGCAGTTCGAGAGCTTCGTCTACCCGATATCCATCATGGTCTCGATATTCCTCTCGATCCCGTTCGGGATATTGAGCCTGATACTGGCCGGCAACACCCTTAACATCTACAGCGTCATGGGCATGTTCGTCCTCATAGGCGTGGTCAAGAAGAACGCCATACTCCAGGTGGACTACACCAACACCTTAAGGGGCAGGGGCATGGACAGGTTTGACGCGCAGATGCTCGCCAACAAGGTTAGGCTCCGTCCGATACTCATGACCACTTTCGCCATCATCGCCGGGATGCTTCCCGTGACCTTCGGCAAGGGAGACGGGAGCGCTTCAAGGGCCTCGATGGCGATAGTCATAGTCGGCGGCCAGGCGTTGTGCCTCCTTGTGACCCTCGTCGTCATCCCCGTGGCGTACTCGCTCCTTGACGACCTGGGCGGTCTCTTTAAAAGGGCCTGGAGCCTTATCGGGTCCAGGAAGAAAGAGGCCGCTGAGTAAAACCCACGGCTCCTCTCTATCAGTTCAGGGAAACTATCGATGAGACTGGTTCTGGTCGGCGACGTGATGCTCGGCAGGCTCGTTAACAGAGCGCTGAAAAAGAGGCCCCCGGAGGTCGTCTGGGGGGATACGCTCCGCTTTTTCACCTCCGCCGACGCAAGCGTTTGTAACCTTGAGTGCGTTATCTCGGAGAGAGGTGAGGAGTGGGCCCCTGAGAGAAAGGTCTTCCACTTCAGGACCGACCCGAAGAATGTAGAGGCCCTGAAGAAGGCCTCTGTAACGGCCGTAACGCTGGCGAACAACCACACGCTGGACTTCGGCCCCGACGCCATGAACGACACCCTCGGCTCACTCGATGATGCGGGGATAAAGAGGGCAGGGGCCGGAAACGGTTTTTCCGAGGCCTCAAGGGCGGCTTATTTCGAGGCCGGCGGGGTGAACTTCGCGCTACTCTCCTTTACGGACAATGAGCCTGAGTGGGAGGCAAAAGAGGGTGTACCTGGGGTCTATTTCGTCCCCATAGACTTGAACGACCAGAGGGCCAGTAACCTTCTTGAAGCGATAGGGGAGGCCAAAAAGAGGGCCGATATCGTCATCGCCTCCCCGCACTGGGGCCCCAACCGGGGGTACCGGCCGGTTAAAAGCCACATCCCGTTCGCCCACGCCATGATAGACTCAGGGGCCGACATCGTCTTCGGACATTCGTGCCATGTCTTTCAGGGCGTGGAGCTCTACAGGGGTAGGCCCATAATATACTCGGCGGGAGACTTTATAGACGACTACGCAGTGGACGATGTCGAGAGGAACGACGAGTCGTTCCTCTTCATCGTGGAGACCGACGGGGCGCGGATGAAAAGGATGCTCTTTTACCCGGCGATGATAATAAGGTTCGAGGCGCGCGGGGCAAGGGGTTTTTTAGCCGAGGAGATAGCCATAAAGATGAAAAACCTCTCCTCCGGGTTCAATACAAGGCTTAAGTGGCTTGAAGAGGAAAGTTGTCTTGAACTCGACCTCTCGGGGCCTGTCAAATAGACGGGCGGAGCGGAAAACCTTGCTTTTTTCATGATGAAAATCATATAATATACGGTGTGTTGTCGTGTAAAATAAAGACTACGGCAACATGACTCAGGGCAGACGATATTATAAAACAAGAAGGAGGTTTTTTTATGTCGGAAATAGAGAACATCAGCGGCAATATGACAACCGGGGAAGTGACCACGAAGTGGCCTTCCACTAAAGCGGTATTTTCCAAACACTTCGGCTCGGGCTGTTTTTCATGTCCGGCCTTCGGCGGTGAACCTATTTCGATGGCGTGCGCCATGCACTCAACCGACATGGATATGTTCGTCGGGGAACTTAAAGAGGCTGCCAGGAAAGACGAGAAGCACTGACCAATTAAGGATTTTCAACCAGGACTGCCGCGGGGCGGGCCCTTCAATGGGCCCGCCCCGTTTTTTTCCAAAGCCACGCCTCCAAAAGACCCCGCCTAAGCCGGAACGACCGCTTTGATCCAAATCAATAAGTCAGTTGCACAGATGTGTCGCGTCCGGTTCAATAATGAAAAATGTTTCATTTGAATGGTATTTCTAAGTACCTGATTTATTTATACAATACTAAGAGAACCGTTTCAGTGTTTCAGGTGTGCATCAGGGGCGATTTTTAAGGCATTTGGAGGTGTTTTAATTTTCGCTGGAAAAACAGCAAGTTAGCCAGTGGCTTATGCATTGGCACACTTATTGAAATAAAATATATGGTAGGCAATCGTTAAAGAAAAAGTCTCAGATGTCGATATGAAGCTATAAGGATCAAAGGAGGGTTGAGATGAAAGAGAAGATACTGACATTGGACGGGGTCGTCTTTATCGCAGGTTTTACACTGCTGGTCGTACTCGGTCTCCTGCAGACGCTGGGGATTCAGTCCTTCATCGGCTGAAACGGCGGTTTTACCGGTCTGACCTGCTTTAAGTTAGTCAGCCACCGGTTTTGATATTAACAGACTCTGCCAGCCTTTAAAATTCTTAAACCCCCTTATTTTAACACCTCTCTAACCCTGGAGGCTCACCTAAACCACCCATCTGACCCCCTCAGGTCCAGGCCTGACGGGGGTTTTTTCTTGAGTATGACATTTCTCCTGTTTTTGGTTGTTCCAAAAGGGTAACATTATTTCTAATTGAAACGGTTTGACATCGATTTTATTTTTAATGTTCTGAAAACCCTGTGGTTTTTAGCCCAGGGAGGGTTCACTGTATTTTTTTTCAGAAGTTTGGAGGGTCATGCTATGAAGGAGAACGGGATAGAGGCTATAGCGGAAACGGGGGGCAGACCTCTCGGGCGGCGCAACTCCGTAAAGGTAAGCGATTATTTCGATATAAACAGCGATACGATTTTAAACAGCATCGCCGACGGGGTGATAGTCATAGGGCTTGATCACGCGGTGCTCTTCGTCAACCGAGCCGCCAGGGAGATACTCGGCCGCGTCGGGGCCGAAGAGATGCTTTCAACGGCCAAGTGCGGCGAGATATTCGGACATTCGGGCTGCACATTCGGCTGTCTCATAAACTCGACGATAAAGACCGGCGAGCACCTCTATAACTACGAGGTAAAGCTCGAAAAAAACGGGAGGTCCCTGACGCTCTCCATCAACACGGCGCTCCTGAAGGATAAGGACAACAATGTCATCGGAGGGATCGAGATATTCAGGGACGTCTCTCTGATAAAGGAACTGAAGGACGAGCTCAAGGGCAGGTACTCCTTTGAGAACATCATC
>JACRCJ010000217.1 GCA_016219075.1 Deltaproteobacteria bacterium
TAGGCCTTGAACCCGCCCGCCACCTCGACGAAAGATGTCTCGATGTTCGCGCCCCTTCCGGCCCCGGAGACCCCGCTCTTGGAGTCTACGATAACGGAGCCGGTGTCGATGAGCCCTTCCTTAAGGAGGGGCGAGAGGGCGAGTATGGCGCTTGTCGGGTAGCAGCCGGGGTTGGCTACCAGGAGGGCGTCCTTTATATCTTCCCTGTATAGCTCCGGAAGCCCGTAGACGGCCTCTTTGAGGAGGAAATCAGCCTTGTGCTCGCCGTACCAGGCATTGTAGACAGACGCGTCCCGGAGCCTGAAGTCCGCGCTCAGGTCTATCACGCGGTTGTCGGCCTCAAGTAGCGCCGGTACGACCTCCTGAGAGGCCCCGTGCGGCAGGGCGCTGAAGACTACATCGGCCCGGACCTTTTTGAAGTCCTCGGGGGCGCTGAATATAAGTCCGTCGTAGAAGCCCCGTAAAGAAGGGAAGACCTCGGGAACGGACTTTCCCTTGTGCTGCCTGGAGGTCGCCTCTACAATCTTCGCGTTGGGGTGGATCGCCAGTATCCTTAGAAGTTCAAAGCCGGTGTAGCCGCTCGCTCCGAGTATCGCTATGTTTATCATACTGTCCTCTTGGCTCTCCTCTTGGCTGTCCTCTTGAGTGTTTTATGACCGACGGCCCGTATTTTAAGACATTTCCGTTAAAATGACTACAGATAAAAAAAGGGGAAGGCCCTGCGGCCTCCCCCTTTTAGTTGAATGCTGTAAGAGATTATCTCTTGGAGAACTGGAAACGCTTTCTGGCGCCCTTCTGTCCGTACTTCTTTCTTTCCTTCATCCTCGGGTCCCTTGTGAGAAGGCCCGCCTTCTTCAACACGCCCCTCAAGGTCGAGTCGAAGATTATGAGGGACCTGGAGATCCCGTGCCTTACCGCTCCGGCCTGGCCGCTCTCGCCGCCGCCGTTGACATTGGCCACGACATTGAACTTGCCGACCGTGTTTGTAAGCTCGAAGGGCTGCCTTACTATGCCCTTCAAGGTCTCACGGCTGAAGAACTCCGCCATGGCCTTCTTGTTTACGGTTATATCACCGGCGCCGGGCGTCATCCTTACCCTGGCTACCGAGGTCTTACGCCTTCCTACCGCACTGAACACATCTGCCATTACTTTACCCCCGTTGATTCCTTTCAGTCTTCAAATTTTTTTATAGAGCCACGGGCATCTGCGCCCTGTGCGGGTGCTCTGAGCCCGCATACACCTTAAGCTTTTTGAACATGTCCCTGCCGAGCGGCCCCTTGGGAAGCATCCCGTATACGGCCTTCTTAAGGGCCTCTTCGGGACATTCGGTCATGATCTTCTCAAGGGGGACCGACTTTAGTCCGTTCGGATACATGCTGTGGTGGTAGTATATCTTATCGGTAAGCTTTTTACCGGTAAAATGCACCTTCTCCGCGTTTACCACCACTACGAAGTCGCCCGTGTCGAGGCTCGGAGTGTATGTCGGCCTGTGCTTGCCTCTCAGGATGGTCGCTATCTTGGCGGCGAGCCTTCCGAGGGTCTTGCCTTCAGCGTCTATCACATACCACTTTTTCGAATTTACGTCTACTTTTGGAAGAAATGTCTTCATCTTAAAAACCCCAGCGTTGATTTGAATTTTAAAATTTAATTGATTTCCGCCTCTTTGTCAAGGCTTTTTATTTCCGCAAGACGGCAAACCCCGGTTCCCCTTCACCGGGGGCCGGGTCAATGAGTCTTTATACCGCACCTGGGGCCCGTTATGCAACATAATAATCCTCTTCGCCTCTCCCGCGGCCGATTGACCTCGCCCCTTCTCTGTGCTACACATATCAGCATGGACGAAAAAGAGGCCCAAAAAGAGATAACGCGCCTCAAGGTCGAGATAAACTACCACAACTACCGGTACTATGTCCTCGACAGCCCCGCGGTGACGGACGCCGAGTACGACCGCCTGATGAGGCGCCTTGAGGAGCTTGAGGCGAAGTTCCCCTCGCTCGTCACGCAGGATTCTCCGACGCAGAGGGTGGGGGCCGCCCCTCTTGAGGCCTTCGGCACGGTAACCCACACCATCCCGATGTTATCTCTCAAGAACGCCTTTTCCTCTGACGAGGCCGTTGAGTTCGACGAGAGGATAAAGCGGTATCTTAAGATGGACTTGGGCACGGATATCGAGTTCGCCGTTGAGCCGAAGCTCGACGGGCTCGCCGTGGAGCTTGTCTACGAGGACGGGCTGTTTACAAAGGGCTCCACCCGTGGCGACGGCTACACCGGAGAGGATGTCACCTTGAACTTGAGGACGGTCAGGACCATCCCGCTTCATCTCGCCCCTGATATAAAGAAGAAGGTAAGCCCCCCCAAACGCCTCGA
>JACRCJ010000218.1 GCA_016219075.1 Deltaproteobacteria bacterium
CTCGAAAGGGTCAAGGTCTACGAAAAAGGCGTTACGAAGGACAAAGAGGCCGAAAGCTACGGCGAGTTCAGGCTCCTTATGCGTGACGGCGGCATCATAAGCCCCAAGGTGGAGAACACCGAACCGCTTAAAGAACAATGCGTACATTTCCTCGAATGCCTCAATGAGAATAAAAAGCCTCTCTCCGACGGAGCGATGGGGCTCGATGTGATAAGGGTGATGCTGGCGGCTGACGAGTCGCTGAAGAGTAACGGCGCTCCCGTCGAGGTGGCCGCCGGAGTAGGGGCATAAGAATATAAAAGATGGCACGGGGGATTGCAGATGGTACACCAGGTGATACTGCCGAAGCTGGGAACTAATATTGAAGACGGGCTTATCGTCGAGTGGAAAAGACAGGTCGGTGAGAGTGTTAAAAAAGGCGAGGTAGTCCTGCTCGTAGAGACATCGAAGGCTATATTCGAGGTCGAGGCGGAAAACGACGGTTTCCTGCGGAAGATATTTTATGAGAACGGCGCCAAAGTCCGTTTTACGGAGCCGATGGCTCTGATGACGGAAAATGCCGATGAGGACTTGAGCGGTTATGAGGCAAGGCCAGCTGAAAAAACTGCTGTCAAGAAACATCATCAGAAAAAAAGAGATGAATTGCTTTCAGGCGCGGTCTCTCCAGCGCCCAAAAGAGAAGAGACCAGGCTCGCAGCCACTCCGGCTGCAAGAAGGCTTGCCGCAAAGACGCACACTGACATTGAAAAGATAGCGGGTTTTTTCGAAACGGACCTTATCGACGAAATGCTTGTAAAGGAGTTTCTCGGAAAAAAGAAGGTAGCCGTATACGGGGCGGGGCTGGGAGCGAAGCAGGCGAAGGAACTCCTTAAATCGAACAAGGCTTTTACCGTCATCGGCCTATTTGACGACAACCACGAGATAAAAGGAAAAGAAATAGCCGGTTTCAAAGTCGTCGGCGGCTGGAAAGACCTTTGCGCTTTTGTATCAAAAGGAGAGCTTGACGGAGTTGTCATCTCACTTCATTCAGAGCACAGGAAAAAGCTCTTCAGGAAAATACGACTTGAGCTGCCGGGTGTGGATATTGTACCGCTTGTCGACAGCAGGGCGATAGTATCCGAAGGTGTCGTGGTCTCACGCGGTGCGTTCATCGAGGCGGGAAGCGTCATAGGTCCAGACACGCACATCGGAGAGGATGTCATAGTGGACATGGGAGCCGTGGTAAGCCACGACTGCCACATAGGCGACCATTCTCACCTTTCGCCGGGGTGTTCCATTTCGGGGGTAGTGAGACTTGACGGGAATGTACTGGTCGGAGTCGGCGCCTCGATAAACTCACAGGTCACGGTCGGTAAAAACGTCGTGATCACACCGGGCTCGGCCGTAGTCACGGACCTGCCGGATGACGTGGTGGTCAGCGGCAACCCGGCAAGGATAATAGGGAGAAGCCTGCGCGGCGAGTAGTTTCGAGCGCGTGCCTGGATAGCAAGGCTCCAAACCGCTATGCGGTCAAAAGCAGCCGCTTCCGAAAGACAGGCGGGCAGGCACTCAAGTCAAAGGAGGGTGAATGAAAGCTCAAGCCGACGAGTTCGACATATTCTCGACGATGGGTGATCTTGCCGGGAAGGTGGAAGAAGGGCAGGGGTTCGATATCCTGGAGATGTACAAGACCGCTCTGACAATCCGCCTCTTCGAGGAGAAAGTGGACTGGCTCTTCGCAAGAGGTAAATTGGGCGGCACAACGCACCTCTGCATAGGGCAGGAGGCGGTAGCCGTAGGCGTCATGGAGGCCTTACGGCCAGACGATTATATCGTCAGCACTCACAGAGGCCACGGCCACCTGATAGCGCGGGGAGCCGAGATAACAAAAATATTTTCTGAACTTCTCGGCAAACGCGAGGGGTACTGCAAGGGGAGAGGCGGCACGCAGCACCTCTCGGTGATGCCGCTTAACTTCCTCGGCACAAACGGCATTACCGGCGGAGGGCTGCCGATAGCAACCGGAGCCGGCCTCTCCATAAAGCTCTCGGGAGAAGACAGGGTGGCGGTCTGTTTTTTCGGCGAAGGCGCTTCGAACCAGGGGACATTTCACGAGTCTTTGAATATGGCCTCCGCATGGGACCTGCCTGTCGTCTATGTCTGCGAAAACAACATGTACGCGATGTCAACGCGGTTTACGAAGGTCTCAAGGTTTGATGATGTCGCGTTGAGGGCGGCCGCCTTCGGCATACCTTCAGTGATAGTGGACGGCATGGATGTCGTCAAGGTGGCCGAAAACGCCAGGACGATGGTGCACAAAGTCAGGGAAGGGACGGGCCCGGTGCTGATAGAGGCGAAGACATACAGGTTCTGCGGGCACTCCAAGAGCGACGCGAGAGTCTACAGGAGCAGGGAGCAGGAGTCGGAGTGGAAGGATAAGGACCCTCTTGTAAAGATGGAGGCAACGCTTCTGGAAAAGATATCGCACGGCGAGCTGGAGCATGTGAGAAGGTCAGTCAAGTCGATGATAGAAGATAGCTATACGGAGGCCGAGCGCGGGGCCGACCCGGATATAAAAGACGCGATGGAAGGGGTCTATGCAGAAAGGGAAGCTCTCATATCGTAAGGCTATATATAACGCCCTCGACCACGTGATGGAAAGGGATGAAAAGGTAGTCTTCATGGGCGAGGACATAACGGAGTACGGTGGGGCCTTCGGGGTCTCGTCCGATCTCTGCAGGAAACACCCGGGCAGGGTCATAGCTACCCCTATCTCGGAGGGCGGTTTTACCGGGGCCGCCGTGGGGCTTTCCATGACAGGCTACAGGGTGATAATAGAGATCATGTTCATGGACTTCATCACCCTTGCGGCTGACCAGATAATAAACCACGCCGCCAATGTGCATTACATGTACGGCGGACAGGTGAAGTGCCCGCTCGTAATAAGGACTCCGGCCGGGGGGTACAGGGGGTACGGCCCGAGCCATTCAAAATCGATGGAGAATTTTTTTATGAGCGTGCCGGGATTGAAGATAGTCGCGCCCTCTACTGCCCTGGACGCCTACGGATGCCTTGTCTCGGCTGTCTACGACAATAACCCTGTCCTCTTTGTCGAGCACAAGCTCCTTTACAATATCGAGGAAGACGCATACCCGAAAAGACTTGAAGCTATCCCGCTTGGCAAGGCCCGGGTGGCAAGAGCCGGCGCTGATGTGACCGTGGTCTCTCATTCTTACGGCGTGCAGCTATCAATGGAGGCGGCCAAAGAGCTTGAAAAAGAGGGTGTGGATGTCGAGCTGATAGACATCCGTACGCTTAAGCCGCTGGATATGGCTGCAATCGAGGCCTCCGTTAAAAAGACGGGGAGGCTAGTCTATGTCGAGGAAGGGGATACATTCGGCGGCATCGGGTCCGAGGTTGTGAGCGGTATTGTAGAGCGATGTCTGCCTTACCTCGACGGAAGGGTCTTAAGGGTCGGCAAGCCGGAGGTCCCGATACCCGCGTCAATGGTGGCGGAGAGATTTATCCTGCCGGATACCGGAAGAATAAAAGAGGCCGTTAAAAAGTCGTTATCATGGAAGTAAACGGAGGTCAATATGGCAATAAGGAACGCTGTCTATAAGAACGAAACACGGATGTGTGAAAAAATGCTGAAAGTACCGTTCGTGGACCTCAAGGAGCAGTACGAAGAGATCAAAGGGGATGTGAGCTCAGGCATTAACGAAGTGCTCGGCAGATGCGATTTCATACTCGGCGCAAAGGTAAGGGAATTCGAGCACGAGTTCTCGTCATATTGCGGCGTAAAGTACGCCTCAGGGGTCGCCTCAGGAACAGATGCCCTGCACCTGGCTCTAAAGGCCCTTGGCATAGGAGAGGGCGACGAGGTGATAACTCAGGCAAACACATTTATAGCTACTGTCCTTGCGATATCCTACACCGGGGCAACCCCTGTCCTCATTGATATAGACCCGGAGACCTGCAACATGGATACCTCTAAACTTGAACGGGCGGTAACTGAGAAGACCAAAGCCATCCTTCCTGTGCATCTTTACGGACAGACGGCTGAGATGGATAAAGTCTCCGAGACCGCTGCAAGACACAACCTTTTTGTGGTAGAAGACGCCTGTCAGGCGCACGGTGCGTACTACCACGGAGCTAAAGGAGTGAGGCGTGCCGGCGCTTTGGGAGACGTAGCGGCCTTCAGTTTCTACCCTGGTAAAAACCTCGGCGCCTACGGAGACGGCGGAGCGCTTACCACTGAAAATCCGGAGATCTTTGAAAAGATTCGCCTGTTAAGGGATTACGGGCAGGCGGAAAAGTACCATCATGTGGTCAAGGGCTACAATTCGCGCCTGGACACTCTTCAGGCCGCGGTGCTCCTGGTAAAGCTCAAGCACCTCGATAAATGGAACAGGCTCAGGGTCTCTCACGCTATACGGTACACGGAGCTTCTGGGTGGAATACCTGAGATAAAGCTTCCTAAGTTCAAGAAAAACGAAAAATCAGCGCATGTCTTTCACCTCTTTGTAGTCAGGGTCGAGGAAAGAGACGGGCTTATAGAGTTCTTGAACGGAAGGAACATCTCAACCGGCATCCATTATCCGGTGCCCGCTCATATGCACGAGGCCTTCAGAGATCTCGGATACAAAAAGGGCGTCTTCCCTGTAACTGAAAAGTATTCCGAAGAGATACTTTCGCTTCCCATGTTCCCTGAACTCAGGGACGAACAAATTATGCATGTGACGACGGCGATAAGGGAGTTCTACGGAAGATAGCCGGGCGGGCCGGGCGAGTGGGGCGAGTGGGGCGAGTGGGGCGAGTGGGGCGAGTGGGGCGAGTGGGGCGAGTGGGGCGAGTGGGGCGAGATGAAGTGTGTTGTACTGAAGTTGCCGGGGTAGGGTCGAAGTACAAAGACGGCCCCGCAGGCGTACAGGTGGAGGGAAAAAAGATGACAAAAC
>JACRCJ010000028.1 GCA_016219075.1 Deltaproteobacteria bacterium
GATTACATCGGGAAGATTTTGGAGAGGAAGGGCCTCAAGGTCAGGAAAGGGAGCTACAAAAGCAGGACCGCCACAAAAAGAAGGGAAGAGGGGCGCTACATTCCGTTTGACTGGGACGAGTGAGCGCCGGGAGGCCGCCTTCAAGCGCTCCCGCCGGAAAAAATCCAAGAGAACGAGAGTCCGCCATGACTGAAAAGATGACATTCTTCGGCAACAAGCTCGTGCCCGAAGATGAGAAGCAGAAAAAGGTCAGAGAGGTCTTCGACTCGGTCGCCGAAAAGTACGACCTGATGAACGATCTCATGAGCATGGGCACCCACAGGTTCTGGAAGCGGCTCATCGCCAGAGAGACGGGGCTCAAGCCCGGCGAGAGCGCGCTCGATGTCGCCGGAGGCACGGCCGACATAGCCCTTCTGATGTCCGACCGGGTGGGTCCATCAGGTAATGTCGTCGTGTACGACATAAACGGCGAGATGCTCAAGGTCGGAAAAGAGAAGTCTTATGACAGGGGGTACCTGAAGGGAGTAAGGTTCGTCCAGGGAAACGCCGAGGAGATATCCTTCGAGGACAACACCTTCCACTGTGCCACCGTCGGCTTCGGAATAAGGAATGTCACGCACCTTGACAGGGCGTTCTCCGAGATGCGTAGAGTGGTGAAGCCCGGCGGCAAGGTGATATGCCTCGAGTTCTCGCACCCCGGTAGCAGGCTCTTTGCCAGGCTCTACGACCTGTATTCCTTTTCGGTGATCCCCGCGGTGGGCGAGATCATCACCGGCAACCGCTCGGCGTACGAGTACCTGCCGGAGTCGATCAGGAAGTTCCCGACGCAGGAGAAGCTCAAGAAGATAATGGAGGACGCGGGGCTCTACAAGGTCAGGTACTATAACCTCTTTAACGGGATAGCGGCCGTGCATATCGGCGCAAAGGTGTAAGGGGAGGGTGTCCATGGAACATACCGCGTTCAACAGGATCAAGGGCGCCTTGTTAAAAAGGATCAATCTCCCCCTGAAGGCGATGCCCCTGTGGATGGAGGCGATAGGGGTCGGGGTCTTCATCTCGCGCATCGTGGAGACGAACCCCGGGTTCAGGGAGAGGCTCTCCGAGATAGACGGCAAGGTATTCCTCTTTGAGGCGAAGGACATAGGAAAGAGCTTCTACCTCCATATAAAGGACAACGGCATAAAGGTCGTGCCGCACTCCGCGAAAAAGCCCGATGTGACGATGAGGGGGACGGTAAAGGTCCTTGTGGACGTGCTTTTGGGCAAGGAAGACCCGGACACGGTCTTTTTCTCAAGGAGGCTTGAGATAAGCGGGGACACGGCCGCGGCCATACACTTCAAGAACATGCTCGCCGCGCTCGAATAAGAGGGCGGGCGGGGGCGCGGCTTTCCGCGTTCTTATAAAAAAACCTTTTTGCGCGCTGCCGCGCGCCTCGGGGCTATTGCTCCGCTCGCTGTCAAGCTCGTTCGCAATAAATACAGAGGCTTGCTCTCTCGCTCTCCTTCATGCTCGCTACGCAATGGACCTGGTGTTTTATAAAAACAATACAAAAAAACATTCTTCACAATAGAATCGATTGTTTTCAGATACCCCTGAGCTTGATCCGGGGAGGCTCATTTGAAATAAAATAAGGCGGGGTCTATAAAGACCCCGCCTCTTTGTTTTCATGGATTCGAAAGGGAGATTTTACTCGAAGGTTATCTCTCTGATGTTCTTGGCGACTATCCTGTAGGTGCCGAAGCTGGTGGTGCCGAGGAACTTGGCGTCGTTGTCGAAGGTCACGGCAACGACCTCTCCGTTTTTAAGGGTTATCTGGAAGTCGCTCTTGTTGGCGTTGCCGGTCCCCATCGAGGTGACCTTCTTTACCTTCTCGAACGATATCGTCACCGTGCCCTTTCCCCTCGTACCCGTAAAGTAGATGTTCCCTTCCCAGCTCGAGTGCGTCACCTTCGTGGCTATATCCTGGTCGTCCCTTATGGTGGCCTTGAAGTCTATCTCCGGCATCGGCACCTCCGGGCCCGGCGCCTTGCCCATGCCGACCAGAAGGGCCCATACGAAGACGACCGGCAGTATCCACAGAGCGCTTCTTCTCCTCATCAAAAACCACCTCCGAAGATCGATTGTCCTGCCAAAAGCAAGTCTGGATAATTATTGCAGGCACCGGGGACAAAAGTCAAGGGGTAAGGCAGCCGCCACGGAGATAAGACGACGCTTTTATTGACAAAAGCGTCTCGTATCAATTATACTCAAAATATAATGGCAACCAGGATAAACTTCATAGACCTGTACTCCTTTTACAACGACCTCGATGTAAGCGTCATAGAGAGGTTGATGGAGGAGTACAACATAAGCTGCTCGATAAAGACCCTCGGAACCACCCGTTTTTCCACGGATTTCGGCGAACATCAGGAAAAAAGGATCGCCGTGGAGGAGGAAAAGGTCGAAAACGCGAGAAAGATCATCGTAGACGCGATAAAGAGCGGCGTCATATCCAAGGAAGGGAAGTTCAGGGCTTAAGACACGGCGCACTGCGCTTTTAAGCCTCGCCCCCTCGAAGACCTGTCTTATTGAAATGAACCTTCCTTAAAAAAATAAATCAATATAATGGGCCGCCCCCGGAGAGACAGTGCCGGGGCTTTTATAAAAAAATCTTTTGCAATTCACCCCTAAGCTGTGGCATTCTCACGCGCAATCGGTATAATAACGGGTGCCGCCGCAATATTTGAACAGGGCGTTTGGAAAAATCACAGGACCGGACAGGAGGGTAAATGAAGGCTTTTACCAGCGCAGTCAGGATAAGGACGCAAGCGAAGACCGAAGAGGTGAATATCACGAACCAGGTGGAGGCGGTCATCCTTGAGAGCGGGATACAGGAAGGCATGGCGCTGGTATTCACGGGGCACACCACGGCAAGCATACACCTTAACAACGCGGACCGCGACCTGGAACAGGACTTCCACGACCTCTTGAACGAGCTGGTCCCGAACAAGCCGACCTTCCGCCACAACAAGGGCGACTACGGCAGGAACGCCGACGCGCACCTGAAAACGCTCCTTATAGGCAACAGCGTCACGGTCCCCGTGACCAGGGGGAGGCTCGCGCTGGGGCAGTGGCAGGTCGTATACTTCTCCGAGTTCGACGGGCCAAGGAGCAGGCTCGTCTCCATAAAGGTATTCGGGGTTGAGTAAGAGCGGCAGCGCGGCCAGATGAGAATAGCAGGGGGCAGATGCAGGGGACGGGTCCTGTCCTCCTTCAAGGGGATGTCCATAAGGCCGACCTCGGACAAGGTGAGGGAGGCGGTCTTCAACATACTCCCGAGGGACTTCCCGTTTAAAAAGGTGCTGGACCTCTTCGCCGGCACCGGGGCCCTCGGGATAGAGGCCCTCAGCAGGGGCTCGGAAGAAGCCGTTTTTATAGACAGCGACCCGAGGGCAACGGAGCTTGTCAGGAAAAACCTCGCCTCCTGCGGCCTGCTCGAGGCGGCGTCCGTATACAGGAGGGACTCCTTGAGCGCGATCCGTTTTTTGTCGGAGAGGGGCAAGGGGTTCGACCTCATCTTCATCGACCCGCCCTACGCCTCCGCGCTCGCGGAAGAAACCCTGAAAGCGGTAGACGCCGCCGGGCTTCTTAACGAAGGCGGCAC
The DNA here is from genome assembly GCA_016219075.1 of Deltaproteobacteria bacterium. GTDB lineage: Bacteria > Desulfobacterota > GWC2-55-46 > GWC2-55-46 > GWC2-55-46 > JACRCH01. The sequence goes on from JACRCJ010000028.1 coordinate 3,644, forward strand.
CGTCGTGGCCGAGACCTCGAAGAGAAACCCGATAGAAGTAAAGACAGCGAACCTTGTGCTCCTGGACGAGAGAAGGTACGGGGACACGCTCGTATATTTCTATTCGACCGTTTGATGACTGCGGCGTTTAACCGGACGGGGGGCCGGTTTTTGAAGATACACCTGCGGATGCCCCGCTGTTCAAGGCTTGTAAAGAGGTCTCAACGGATGCCAAAGACAAAACACATAGGGGTATATCCCGGGACATTCGACCCGATCACGAGGGGCCATCTCGACATAATCGAGCGGGGCCTGAAGCTCTTTGACCTTCTGATAGTCGCCGTGGCC
>JACRCJ010000220.1 GCA_016219075.1 Deltaproteobacteria bacterium
CCGTTCCGCCGCGCCGTGAGCGTCTATGAGGTAGAACTCTCCGGAGGGGTTCTCGGCTATGAGGAACTCGCCCCAGAGCTGCCCGACGGTCGTAAGAGACAAAAACTCCGGGTTTACCGCCTTGCTCCTCTCTTCACCGAATTCAAGCGGATTTAGTGAGGGTGACCCGTAAGAAGAGTGGGCTTCCCCGGCAGGGGACCTCCAGGAGGATGCCGGAGGTGAGTAGGATACCGGGTGCGCCGGGCCAGGCACGGGTGAGGCGGACGCCCTTGCCGAGAGCGCTCCCTTGACGGCGGCCCTGACGCAGTCGTAGATGAACCTGGGGCTTTTGAAGCGCACCTCGTTTTTAGCCGGATGGATGTTTACGTCTACATCCTCCGGTGCTACGGTTATGTCGAGGACCGTGAACGGGTACCTCGTCGAGCCGATTATGGTCCCATAACCGTCAAGTATAGCACGGTTTATCGCTTTGTCACGGACCGGCCTGCCGTTCACATAAAGGTAGACGGATTTGGATGTCGCGTAATTGAGATCATGGCTCCCTATGCAGCCTTTTACGAACGGGGTGTCGACCGCGATGAGGTTTTTTGCGGCGTCTTTTCCGAAGAGGTCCGCTATCCGCTCCCTGAGGCTCCCGGCGGGCGCCTCTATGGGGCGGGACGACCCGTGTACGAGTTTGAACCTGACCTCCGGGTGTATCAGGGCCGTTCTCTTGAACACATCGAGGATGTACCCGTACTCGCTCTCTCCGGAGCGCATGAACTTGAGACGCGCCGGGGTGTTGTAGAATATCTCCCTCACCTCGATACTCGTCCCCTCGGGGCACCCGTCGTCCGTTAACTCCGGGGGCGAACCGCCCTCGATTATAACGGAAGTGCCTGAGACCTCCCCGCGCCTCCTGGTACGGAGCCGCACCCTGGAAACGGCCGAGATGCTCGAAAGTGCCTCGCCCCTGAAACCCATGGTCCTGATATCGTCCAGGTCCGCTTCTTTCTCTATCTTGGAGGTGGCGTGGCGGAAAAAGACGAGCGGGGCGTCTTCCCTTGAGATGCCCTCTCCGTTGTCGGCTACGCTTATAAGCCGTTTCCCCCCTTCGGTCACATATACGGTTACGGAGGTCGAACCCGCGTCCACGGAGTTCTCAAGCAGCTCCTTCAAGACCGAGGCGGGCCTTTCTATAACCTCTCCGGCGGCGATCTTCGAGGCGAGAAGAGGTTCAAGTATCTTTATCTTACAGGGCATAGGAAGTACCGGAGAAACGGTTTGGATTATCATGTCATGATACTATTTCAGGAAAGGGATTTCAAAGTTTAGTTGAGGTACTGGCGTACGGCGAATTAAAAGCCGACCGTACACTCGCCAACGAGTCTGTGCCAGATTGAGTCATGTAACATTGCCCACCGCACGGTGGGGCGCGAGCGGGGCGGAAAGTTTGCGCAGCGGTTAAGCGGGCTCTTCTCCGGGGGCGGAGAGGAAGAAAGCGGCCAGAACCCTACCCCCAAGAAACGCACGGCCACGCGTAAAAAGCTCTTTGGCAAAGGGCGGATTAAGCTTTTTCCGCTCGGTTAAGCACCAACAAAATATCAGGGTTCAGGTTGCAAACCTGAACCCGCTTAAGGTACTGGCGTACGGCAAGTTTAAAAGACAACCTTTTTTGTCTTACTTTTAACAAACCCAAGCGCGGCGTAGGGCGAGGCCGCCTGCCACCCCTGCCCATTAAGATTTGCGTTGACGCTAAAGCGGCCCATCTGATACACTTAAAAGTTAAAGGTATATAATGATGTTTCAAGAATATCTACAGAGAATACTACTTACCGCCCCGCCGATACTCCTTGCCCTTACGGTCCACGAGTGCGCGCACGCGTGGGTGGCGTACAGGATGGGAGATCCAACGGCCAGGATGCTCGGCAGGGTCACCTTAAACCCCTTAAAGCATCTCGACCCTGTGGGCACGATAGCGCTTTTTCTCTCCGGGATGTTCGGGTGGGCGAAGCCGGTTCCGATAAACCCCAGGAATTTCAGTCACTTATCAAAGTCGATGATGCTTGTTAGCCTTGCCGGGCCTTTGGCGAACCTCACTCTGGCGGCCGTCTTCGCGTTAGTCCACAAGGTCTTTATAATCATGGGGGCGGGCCTCCTTATGAGCTTTCCCGGCGTATACAAGCCGCTCTTCGTGATGGTCGAGCTCTCTATCATACTCAATATCTCCCTTGCCGTCTTCAACCTTGTCCCGATACCCCCGCTTGACGGGAGCAAGGTCGTTTCAGCGGTGCTGCCGCCGGACAAGGCGTTCGCGTTCTCAAGGATCGAGCCCTACGGGTTTATCATACTCATAGTCCTTATCATGTCCGGGGTCCTGAACAGGTTTGTCTCGCCCCTGGTATTCCTCATGGTGGGGCTTCTGACTGGAGGTGCGTACTGATGAAGCGGGTCTTGAGCGGCATGAGGCCGACGGGAAAGCTCCACTTCGGCCATTATCACGGGGTGCTCGCCAACTGGCTCGCTCTCCAGGAGAGCTACGAGTGCTTCTTTTTCGTCGCCGACTGGCACGCGCTTACGACGGACTACGCCGACCCCTCCGGGATAAAGGAGAACACGCGCCAGATGGTCCTTGACTGGATGTCCGTGGGTATAGACCCGGCCAAATCGACCATCTTCAGGCAGTCCGCCATAAAAGAGCACGCCGAGCTTCTGGTGCTCCTGGGGATGATAACCCCTCTGCCGTGGCTGGAGAGGAACCCCACATACAAGGAGCAGCTCCAGGAGATAAAGGACAAGGACTTGCATACCTACGGGTTCCTGGGCTACCCGGTCCTGCAGACAGCGGACATCATCATATACAAGGCGAACAAGGTCCCCGTCGGGATCGACCAGGCCCCCCATGTGGAGCTCTCAAGGGAGATAACCCGGAGGTTCAACAACTTCTACGGCCCTGTTTTCCCTGAGCCCGAAACGCTTCTTACCTCCGCGCCGAAGGTCCTGGGGACCGACGGCCGCAAGATGAGCAAATCCTACAACAACGCGATATTCCTCTCAGACCCCCCGGCCGAGGTCGAAAAGAAGATACTCGGCATGATGACCGACACGGCGAGAAAGAGAAGGACCGACCCCGGAAACCCCGAGGTCTGCCCGCTCTACCTGACCTTCCACATCCTGTACTCGGACGAAAAGACCAGGGCGTGGGTAAAAGAGGGCTGCACCACGGCCGGCATAGGCTGCACGGAGTGCAAACGGTCCGTCATCCCGAAGGTGCTTGCCATGCTCGAGCCGATACGGAAGAGAAGGGCCGGGCTTGAAGGGGACCC
>JACRCJ010000221.1 GCA_016219075.1 Deltaproteobacteria bacterium
CCTTTTCATATTCTTCCTCTCATTTTGCAAAATCTACGACTACGATGTCTGGTTTCACCTGAAAACAGGCGAGCATATCCTGCGCACATACGGCGTGCCCGCGCGCGATATCTTTTCTCATACCGCGTCCGGACAGCCATGGGTCGCTCAGGAGTGGCTTTTCGGCGTAATTATATACCTGATATACTCGGCTGGCGGCGTAAACGCCCTGACATTTTACAAGGTAGCGCTCGTCCTTTCCGTATGCGCGGTCCTGTACGCGCATATGCTCAAGAGGCATGTAAACATTTATATCGCCGTACATTCGGTTTTGCTTATCGCGGTCTTCATAAGCTGGAGACTGTTGGAAAGGCCGGAGCTGTTCTGTTTCCTGTTCATATCCATATATGTTTTAACGCTGGAGAGTTTTTCTCTCAAGGAAACAGGCAGGAGGTCTCTGTGGCTGTTGCCAGCGATAATGATCTTCTGGGTCAACATGCAGTATACGGCCTTGCTTGGGCTGGGCATAACCGGAGCTTACATGATCAGCTCTTTCCTTGCCCTTGCCGCCGGGAAGGGCCTCCGCGGACAGAAAGAAAATCTTTCCAATTTCAGTTTTCTGCTCCTGATTACGGTTGCCACTTCACTGGCGATGCTGCTGAACCCGAACACCTATCATTCGTTTACATTCCCCTTAACGGTAATAAACGAAATCAAGCAATTCGCGATTGACGAGTTCGCACCTCCTGATTGGAACACCCATGCCCTGTTCTTTATCTCTTTTGGGGCCTCGGCGCTCATTATCCTGCTCAATATCAGGAGGGCTTCCCCCGCTCATATCCTTATCTTCCTCGCTTTTTCTTACGCAGCTCTCAAACATAAAAGGAACATTGCGCTCTGGGCTGTCGCCGTGCTCCCTTTTATGGCCGTCTATTTGAATGACCTTAAGAACAGTTTCTCGGATTCTGAAATCGGGAGGGCTGTCAGCGGGTTTTTCAGGGATTCTCTGCTTGTCCCGATGAGCGCCGCCCTCATACTGATAGTCTCCTATTTTACAGTCGGGGACCTCATGCGTTCCGGATGGTGGGGGGCGGGCATCAGGGATAAATGGCTTCCGGAGAACTCCGTCAGGTTTATCAAGGACACGGGCATCAAAGGCAATATGTATAACTCCTATGAGCTGGGAGGCTATCTGATCTGGAGGACTTATCCTGAAAGCAGGGTTTATGCCGACGGCAGGGCTGAAATTTACAAGGACCTCTTTAAAACGGAGCAGATGCTTAAAAAAAATGGTTTTGATTATGTGCTGGAAAAAAACAGGGTCGATTTCGCGGTCGTAAGCTATTCTGACTCCAACATAAGATACTTCCTCGACCCTGAGATAGAGGCGCATATGGCGCTGGTCTTCTGGGATGACGTCGCTATGGTATTTGTAAAGAGGACGCCGGCAAACGCCGGTTTCATTGAAAGGTACGGCTATAATTTCGTAAAACCGGCGGATACCTCATTCAGACATACCGATTTCAGCTCAATGGAGCCATTTTTTGCCGAGATTGAAAGGAACATCAGGGAAAACCCGGATGGCTGGAGAAATCATATGCTGTTGGCCAATATGTACGGGGTCATCGGGGAATATGAAAAAAAAGAGAACGAGAAGCGCATAGCGGTCAGGAACAGCAGGCTATAAGCATTCGAGACAATCATTCGGTTCGGGAGCCTTCCTGCTTCAAGTGTATCCGTCCGCCCGTTAGCCGTCGCTCCCTTTAAAAGAAGGGTGACAAGGCGCTTTTTTTTGCCGCTTCCGCCACTCTGCGGAGGGCGGGGGGAAGTTCCCCGGCCTCTCAGGTGGTTTACAAGGGTTTTGCCGTAACAGCTTCTCAATACCATCCGTCGCGACCGGATGGTATTTTTTTACTTCCTGTCGTTTCTTGTTTTTTAAACAGAGATACCGGTAGCAGGCCGCTGAAAAACAGTCTGCCAAGTCCCGCAATTCACTTCAGAATAGACCAAAAGGAGAGTGTGACAGTCATGCAGAGAAAGAACATTTCCACAGGGTCTCCCTGGGAGCCCGTGATCGGGTACTCAAGGGCCGTAGTCATGGGACCAACCGTATTCGTTTCAGGCACTACGGCCACAGGCAGGGACGGCCATATCGTCGGACCCGGAGACCCGGCCGCTCAAACGCTTCAGGCGCTCAAGAATATCGAGGCCGCCCTCGCTCAGGCCGGCGCTTCGCTTAAAGACGTGGTGCGCACCCGCATCTTTGTCACGAATATCGACGACTGGGAGAAGATAGGAAAGGCTCACGGAGAGGTCTTCGGAGATATCAGGCCGGCCACCTGCATGGTCGAGGTAAGCCGTCTTATCGCCCCGGATATGCTTGTAGAGATAGAGGCGGATGCGGTCATGGCCGCCCTCAGGTGCGGACCTTGAATTTTTTTGATGGCTTTGGCCGGAAACGGACTATTAGTCCTTGACATAAAATACCGCAATTGGGATAATGTTTATATTTGTTGCTCGTGCTAAGTCGTTAGAAATCAAATGTTTTTTAACTCAGCGGCACGGCATCGCCCGTTGGTCCGTTTTTTTTTACGGGTTTAACGCTTTTTCCCGAAACCGGGGCATAAACTCCATCAGGTCCGGAACCCATGATACAGATGTTTCATGTCTCCAAGAATTACGAGGGCGGAAGTACGGCCCTGACCGATGTGACCCTCAAGATAACGAAGGGAGAGTTCCTGTTCATAACCGGCCCAAGCGGCGCGGGAAAATCCACGCTCCTTAAGATCATGTTCGGCTCGGAGCCTCCCACCGAAGGACAGATAATAATCGACGGGAGGAACTACTTCAAGATCTCAAGCAGTGAGCTCCCGCTCCTTCGGCGCAGGATCGGTTTCGTATTCCAGGACTTCAAGCTCATCCCCAACAAGACGGTCTTTGAAAATGTCGCGCTGGCCCTGAAGGTGATGGGCACCAGCCCGCGCGAGATAAAAAACAGGGTCTTGAGGATGCTCTCATATGTAAAGTTGCAGCACAGGGCCAACTTCAAGCCCCTGTGCCTCTCCGGAGGCGAGCAGCAGAGGGTGGCCATCGCAAGGGCCCTTGTAAAAGAACCGGCGATAATACTCGCCGACGAGCCCACGGGAAACCTCGACCCGGCGCTTTCGATAGAGACCATAGAGCTTTTCCGGGAGGTCAACAACAGGGGGACTACCGTGGTCGTGGCGACCCACGACAAGGGCCTCCTGGAGAGGTACGGCAGAAAGACTGTGCATCTTGAGAACGGGAGGGTCACAGGGTGATGGGAGGGTCGTCAAACCTCCTGTACATCGTTACCGACGCGCTCCGCTCCTTGAGGGAGAACAGCGTCACCACGGCCCTGACGGCCGTCACGCTCGGGGTCTCGCTCTCGATATTCTCGGTCTTCATCTTCGTCTTCGTCAACCTGAACGCCGCCATAAACAGCTGGGGCGACAGGACGCAGATAGTCGCCTACATAAAAGACGGCTCCGAGGCCCCGGAAAAGATAAGAGAGGCCGTGCTTTCAATCCCGGGCGTTACTTCCGCCGAGTTCGTCTCGAAGGAGAGGGCGTTAACGGAGCTTAAGAACGAACTTAAGGGCCACGAAATGGTCCTGGAGGGCGTGGACTCAAACCCGCTCCCCGCGTCGGTTGAGATAAAGGTAGGGGGGCTTTACAAAAACCCTGGCGCGGTCTCCACGGTAGTTGCAAGGCTCAAGCAGATGGGCTGGGCTGAGGACGTCCAGTTCAACCGTGAATGGATAGAGAAGATCTCCGGGCTCCTGGGTTTCATTGAACTGGCGGCCGTCTTCATGGGCTTTTTTCTGGCGGCCGCCACCGTCTTCATCATATCCAACACCATAAGGCTCGCGGTGTACGCGAGGAAGGACGAGATAGAGATAATGAGGCTTGTGGGGGCCTCCGACAGGTTCATAAAGGTCCCCTTCTTTATAGAAGGCGTGGTGCAGGGTTTTGCGGGAGGGGTGATAGCCCTGTTGATAACGGGCGCTGGACGCTACCTGGTGGCGGCGAAGGTCCCGCCGTACTTCAACTTCATCGTCCAGACCCCGTTTCCGGTCCCGGTCATAGCCGTAGCGCTTATCGCGGCCGGGGTCCTGATGGGGGTGGCGGGGAGCCTGATATCCATGGCGAGATTTTTAAAGGCATGAGGGGCCTCAAGCTCTTTCTGATACTCACGGTAACTCTCGGGCTCGCTTTTGCCGCGGCGGCCTCTGATAAAAGGTCCTCGAGGCAGGACTTCATAAGGAAATCGAAGAAGCTTGAGGATGTAAAAAAACAGATCAGGGAGGAGCAAAAGTCCGTAAGGACGATCTCCGAAAAAGAGACGGACATACTCGGCGACCTTGAGACGATAAACAAGGACCTCGCAGTCAAAAGAGAAGAGCTTGACAGGATACAGAGACAGCTGGCCGGGGTCCAGAAGAAGGTCAATGCGGCTAACGCGAACATGGAGAGGCTCGAAAAGGAGAGGGATGTCCTGGCCGGGAGGCTCAAGTCAAGGCTCAAGGCCATGTACAAGATGCGAAGAGGCGAGTACTTAAGCCTCATATTCTCATCCGAGTCCCCGAGGGACCTCGGGAGAAGGCACAAGTACCTGACGATAATAATGGACTCGGACTCCAACCTGATATCGGGCTACGAGAAGACCCTTTCAAGCCTTGAGGACGAGAAAAACAGGCTCACCGCGCTCCACTCGGAGCTGGGCTCGGTAAAAAGGTCGGTCCTCGCGACGAGCAACGAGGCGCTTAAGCTCCAGAGAAGAAAGACCGCTTTTCTCTCCGGCATAAAAAAGGAGAAGGAGAGGCGCGTAAAGGTGCTCGGCGAGCTTGAGGAGGCGGCGGCGGAGCTCACGGACCTCCTGAACCAGCTGAGGGCCGAGGAAGAGAAAAAAGAAGAGAAGAAGGGAGAGGCCGGGGAGACCCCGTTTCCCGGCACCGGTTTCGGCTCCATGAAAGGCAAGCTCAGTATGCCGGTCAAAGGGCCGGTCGTATCGTCTTACGGCAGGGTCAAGCACCCCAGGTTCCAGACCGTCACATTCAATAACGGCATAATGATAGAGGCCCCGGCCGACACCCCGGTAAAAAGCGTATACGACGGGAAGGTCATCTATGTCGGATGGCTCAAAGGCTACGGCCAGGTGCTCATCATGGACAACGGCGGCGGGTACTACACCCTGTTCGCGAACCTCTCGAAGGCCCTAAAGGAGAAGGGCGAAACGGCCGAAAAGGGAGCGGACATAGGGCTCGTCGGAGACACCGGGGCCAGCGCCGCCACGGGGCTTTATTTCGAGATAAGGCAGAAAGGGGTCCCCAGAGACCCCATGGGATGGTTCGCCGGGAGATAGGCGTTAAAAGAAGACTGCCCGTCCTTAAAACCCAGTGGTTTTCAGAACGCTAAAAAATGAACCCTCCCTGGGTTTAAAAACCACAGGGTTTTCAGAACGTTAAAAATAAAAAATAGCCCGCGAGGGCTTCAAGAGGCTGTAAATAACAGGAGGACGATAGATGATCAAGAGATTGGTAAGGCCTAAGGTCTTGAGCGGTGTGCTGGCAGTCGTGGCGATATTCGCCTTTTCGTCGTGGGCGCTGTCGCAGAGGGTGGTCCCGGTTCCCAACAACACTTACGAAAGCCTGAAGGTCTTTACCGATGTGCTCGGCATAGTGCAGGAGAACTACGCGGAGCCCGTCGATAGCAAGGAAGTCATATACAGCGCCATAAAGGGCATGGTCAAGGGGCTCGACCCGCACTCCAGTTTCATGACCCCGGACGAGTACAACGAGATGCAGATAGACACGAAGGGGAGTTTCGGAGGCATTGGCATCGAGATAGGCGTGAGGGACAATATCCTTACGGTGGTGGCGCCCATCGAGGACACCCCGGCCGACAAGGCTGGGCTCAAGGCCGGCGACAAGATCATAAAGATAGGCGACAAGTCCACAAAGGACATGAGCCTCACCGAGGCCGTGGGCCTGATGAGGGGGCCCAAGGACACTCCCGTCACAATCTCGATAATGAGGGAAGGCTTCAAGGAGCCGAAGCCCTTTACCATCAACAGGGCGATAATAAAGGTCAAGAGCGTCAAGTTCAGGTCGCTTGAGGACGGGTTCGGATACGTAAGGATAGTGCAGTTCCAGGAGAACACCTCCGCGGACCTCGACAAGGCGTTGAAGGAGCTGACGAGCAAGAACGGCAAATTGAAGGGGCTCGTGCTCGACTTGAGGAACAACCCTGGAGGGCTTCTGAAGGAGGCGGTATCGGTCTCCAACGAGTTCATAGGCTCCGGCCTGATAGTCTATACGAAGGGCAGGGTCGAGGACCAGAACATGACCTTCAGCGCCGACGGCGCGAACACCCAGCCTGAGTACCCGATGATAGTGCTGGTCAATGGCGGAAGCGCCAGTGCCTCGGAGATCGTGGCCGGAGCGCTGCAGGACCACAAGAGGGCGATAATACTCGGCACCCAGACATTCGGCAAGGGTTCCGTGCAGACGATCATCCCCCTTTCGGACGGCTCCGCCGTAAGGCTTACGACCTCAAAGTACTATACGCCTTCCGGAAGGTCTATTCAGGCGAAGGGGATCGAGCCAGACATCATCGTAGGGGACTCGGCCAGTGAACATATCCACGAGAAGGACCTCGAGGGCCATCTTGAGCCCGAGGGAGGGGCCGATAAGAAGAAGATCGACGATAAAGACAAGAAGACGATCGAGAAGATAAAGATAACCGAGGGCGCTGAAAAGGCCAAGGACGGCGAGGACATACAGCTTAAAAGGGCGCTCGATTATCTCAAAAGCTGGTATATCTTCAAGGAAACATCCACGAAGAAGGCGGGCTGACGGATAAAGGTTCATCAACGGATGAGGCCGCTAAAAAGCGGCCTCATCCGTTTTTAGGAAGTATATGGCGAGAAAGAAAAAAAACGCGTTGAGCCTGTGGGCGGTCCTTTTGGCCGGCTTTGTAGCCGGGGTTGCCGTGGCGCTTCTTCTTGTGAAGTACTCCGGCCTTCTCATTCCCGCTCCGCCGGCCCATGTCAAGGCGCCTCCCGCGCCACTACCCTCCGCTCCCGATGTGATAGGGCCGGTTGTCCCCGGAGAGGCGGCGCCTCCGGTCAAAAAGGCCTATCCGAGGGTGGCCATCGTCATAGACGACATGGGCCAGGACATGGCCAGGCTCCGTGACCTTGTGGCCCTGAACGCCCGGATAACCGTGGCGGTGCTACCTAACCTCAGCCACTCGAAACAGACCGCTTCAGAGGCGCACGACAGGGGCCTCGAGGTCATCCTGCATCTGCCGATGGAGCCCAGGGAGCTCGGGTTCAACAACCC
>JACRCJ010000219.1 GCA_016219075.1 Deltaproteobacteria bacterium
AGTCTGACGGCGAAAAAGCCGTCCATACCGTGCCTGTGCGGGTACGTCCTCAAAAATCCTGGCCCGTCCACCAGGTCCCTGCATTCCTCCGGGACGTACCCGCACGCACTCTCCACCTCAAAATCAGGATGTCCCTTTAAAAACCACTCTACGACCTCTTCGGTCTCCTCCGGCTCAAAAGTACAGGTCGAGTAGACGAGCCCGCCTCCCCGTTTCAGGTACCGGGAGAGGTTGCCAAGGAGCTTTTTCTGCGCCCCGGAGAGGCTCTTTATCTCGTCTTCAGTCCTTTTAAGCTTTATATCCGGCGCCCTCCTTAAGACCCCGAGGCCGGAGCACGGGGCGTCGCATAATATCGCGTCGAATTCCGTGGGAAAAGGCGGAGCGAAGCCGTAGACGGACGAGTCAGCCTCAAGCGTTTCAATTATGTCGATCTTAAGCCTTTTGGCGGTCTCCTCCACTGACTTAAGACGCCCCCGGTACTTATCCAGCGCGTATATGCGCCCTCTGTTTTTCATGAGCTGGGCCATGTGTGCCGTTTTTCCCCCCGGGGCGCTGCAGGCGTCCAGCACCGTCTCGCCGGGCTTTGGAGAGACGAGGTACGGGATCAACTGGCTCGCCTCATCCTGTATGTAGTACCTCGGGTCCTTGTAGTCAAGCGCCGTACCGCCCGAGACCACTAACCCGTCCGGCGAGCAACGGGTCTTGACGATCTGCCGGCCTTCTCCTCCAAGCTCTTCAAGGAGCCCGTCCCTTGATATCAACAGGGTGTTCGTCCTCAGGGACTTCTCCGGGACCCTTTGACCGGCTTCACAAAGGGCCGCGGTCTCTTCGACCCCCCACCTTTTTATCCACCTCCCGACCATCCACTCAGGGTGCGACCATACAACGGAGATGTGTTTTACGGGGTCTTTTTCCGGGGGTGGAAAGACTACCGAGCCCGACTCTTTAGCGGTCTTTCTTAAAACTGCGTTTACGAAACCGGATGACCTCGCCCCCTCTCCCTTTATGAGGTTTACCGACTCGTTTATCGCGGCTGAAACAGGGACCCTGGTGAGGAAATAAAGCTGATAGACGCCGATCCTAAGCGCGTTCAAGACGCTGTGCTCAAGTTTTTTTGTCCTTATGGAGGAGAAGCTGTCTATTATCCAGTCTATCTTTATGACCCATCTCAGGACCCCGTAGGTTATCTCGGTGGCCAGAGGACGGTCCTCATCTTTAAGCCCTTCGAGCTCTTTATCGAGGAGTATATCCGCGTAGGCGTCGCCGCCGACGACCCGGGACAAGACCCTGAAGGCCGCCTTCCGGGCCCCTATTGCCGAACCGTTTGACATTCTTCTCTTTTTTCCGTCGAGTGCGTTTTTCCGGACCTTGAACAGTGTATCACGGAGCGACCATCCTTTAAAACGGGTTTCTCTCTTTTTAAACCGGATATTGAAAGGCGCAATAAACGACAAAACGATTAAAATCAGCCTAAAGTTCCATGTATTTATGCCGATATTTTTTATAGCGTTGAGTGTAAGCCATTAGCATCCGTTTAAAATAACACAGAAAGAACGAGGAGGTAGGCATGAAGTTTCTTCACAAGATCAGCATCAAAAAATTTCTGACAGGGGTCGTGGGGGTTCTGGTTTTGATCTTGGCCGTCATGTCCGCGAACAATGTCTGGAATGCTTACAAAAGCACCCAGGAGATATCCCGCGTGGATGTCGCCAACGAGATGGCCGACGACATACTGACGGCCGCGGGTTTTGAAGCCAAGGAACGCGGCATGACCGCCATGGTGCTCTCCTCAAACAAGTCCTCCGACTCATCATTTATAGATAAGATCCACGATACGCGCGCCAGGGGCGAAGCGGCCCTGAAGAAGGCAAACGGACTCTCAAAGGAACTCGTTCAACTGGACAGTACTAATACGGCGCTTCAGTCAGCCTTGAGAAGGGCTGAGACGGCATACTCACTTCTTGAATCCGCCCGTAAGGATGCCGACAGGAACTTAGGCGTCGACGACAAAAATTATGCGCCCAAGGAATGGATAAAGGCGATCACCGGCTTCATCGAGGCCAACGCCGAGGTGAGGCTCGCCGCGTTCACATCTACCGCGAGCAAGGAAACACTTCAGGAAGCGTTGAGGATGAACCTCGATCTCAAGCAGTCTGTCTGGCTCGTAGGAGAGTTCGCGGGTAGAGAACGGGCCACAATGGCGCAGTTCGTAAGCGCAAGGAAACCTCTTGACGCCGCCGTCAGCGAAAAGCTCAACACATTCAGGGCGATAGTGGACATCAACATAAAACCGATACTCCGCATGAAGGACATGAACGGTGTAGACCCGGCCGTCGTCAAATCGATCTCGAAGGTGGAAGAGGTGTTCCTCGGCAGGTTCGGTGAGACCCGGACCGCGGTCTACGCCGCCGCCTCTACCGGGAACTTCCCGATAACCGGCAAGGAATGGATAGACAGGAGCAGCGAGGGCATCGACACCGTCGTCGAGTTATCAAACATCATAGGAGCCGTTGTAGACGACGGCGTGATGGCGGAGCTCGCCGCGTCAAAGAGGAGCATGGCCGCCTCGATTGCGGTCCTCGTCCTCACCATCCTTGCAGGCCTGGCGAGCATGTGGGTGATAAACTCCAAGGTCATCTCGCCGATGATATACCTCAACAGGGCGATGAACGAGATAGAGTCCACCGGGGACCTGACCCTCTCGATAGACGTAAAGTCAAGGGACGAGAGCGGCCAGATGGCCGAGGCCTTCAACAACATGATGGGTAAGTTCCACTCCATAATAAAGGACATCCACTCCTCCATCGAACGCCTCGCGTCATCCTCCGAGGAACTCTCGGCCTCGGCAGTACAGATTGCCGGTGGCTCGCAGGCCCAAAGCGCAAAGGCCGCTCAGGTCTCGACAGCCACTCAGGAGATGAGCGCGACCATCATAGAGGTGGCCAGGAACGTCTCAAGCGCCGCGGACGCCGCCAAAGAGGCGTCCACCGTTGCCGAGAAGGGCGGCCGTATCGTATCCCAGACGATCGACTCTATGGAGGGCATATCAACGACCGCGAAGGAATCGAGCCGGATAATAGAAATGCTCGGCGGAAGG
>JACRCJ010000223.1 GCA_016219075.1 Deltaproteobacteria bacterium
AAAAAACCGGAAAGGGAACGGGACCGGATGAAGGTGTTAAGGCAATGGAATTGACTGACGACAGGTTTCACGACGAATGCGGCGTCTTCGGCATATACGGCCACCCGGAGGCCGCCAACCTGACATATCTGGGCCTGTACTCGCTGCAGCACAGGGGGCAGGAGAGCTCGGGCATAGTCTCCTCGGACGGAGTACACCTGTACTCGCACAAGGGCATGGGCCTTGTCGCCGATGTCTTCAAGGAGGCGGACATCTCGCGTCTGCACGGCGGCTCCGCTATCGGGCATGTGAGGTACTCAACGGCCGGTGAGAGCCACATAAGAAACGCGCAGCCTTTCTTCGTGGAGTACGCCAGGGGAGGCATAGCCGTGGCGCACAACGGCAACCTGGTGAACGCCGCGAGGCTCAGGGCCGAGTTCGAGGCATACGGCTCGATATTCCAGTCGTCCATTGACACCGAGATCATCGTCCACCTCATCGCTTCAAGCAAGGAGAACTCGCTGGCCGACAGGGTGATATCCGCCCTCAAGAGGGTCAGGGGCTCTTACTCGCTCCTCTTCCTCAACGAAGACAGGATGATAGCCGCGAGGGACCCGCACGGTTTCAGGCCCCTGTCCTTGGGCAGGCTCAAGGGAGCGTGGGTCGTGGCTTCGGAGACCTGCGCCTTCGACCTCATAGAGGCCGAGTTCGTAAGAGATATCGAGCCCGGAGAGGTCCTCGTGATAGACGGTGACGGCCTTAAGTCCTTCAAGCCCTTTGCCGGGGCCCGCTACACGCCTTGCGTCTTCGAGTTCATATATTTCGCCAGACCGGACTCCACCGTCTTCGGGGCCAATGTCCACGCCGTCAGGAAAAACCTCGGCAGGCAGCTGGCCCAGGAGCACCCCGTCGAGGCCGATATAGTCATCCCGGTCCCCGACTCCGGCGTTCCGGCGTCGATAGGCTACGCCGCCGAGTCCGGCATACCCTTCGATAAGGGCATCGTAAGGAACCACTATGTCGGCAGGACCTTCATAGAGCCCAAGGACTCAATCAGGCACTTCGGCGTAAAGATCAAGCTCAACGCCATAAGGGACATAATCAGGGGCAAAAGGGTCATCGTCATAGACGACTCCATCGTGCGCGGCACCACCAGCAGAAAGATAATAAAGATGATCAGGAGCGCCGGGGCGAAAGAGGTGCACATGAGGATATCTTCCCCGCCTACGGTATCCCCGTGCTACTACGGGATAGACACCCCGAGCAGCGCGGAGCTCATCGCGGCCACGCAGAGCGTGGAGGAGATCAACAGGTACATCACCTCCGACACGCTCGGGTACTTGAGCGTCGAGGGCCTGTACAAGGCCGTCAGGGACGCAGGCGCAAGCTTCTGCGACGCCTGCTTCACGAGGAAATACCCGGTTGACATGTACAGGGAAGAATATGTCCCGCAACTCGCTCTGTTTAAATAGGCCCCTGTGTTTTTCCGGGCCTGTTGTCTTAAACCAACGATCAAGGAGGAGTCAGTCGTGAGGAATTTAAAGACCGCAGCAGCTTTTTTACTTTTTTTCTCCACAGTCCTTTCACCATACGTCTGCGGGCGCGCTTATGCGGCCCCGCCCCCGCAGGATGAGCTGGAACTGGAAATGCAGAAAGAAGATGAAATGCAGAAAGAACAGGAGATGATAAAGGGCGGCGAAAAGGAGAAGAAAAAACCCATCCCTCCGATTGACTTGGTCTCTCTGAAGGGCGGGTGTTACCGGATGGGCGACTTTACGGGCGAGGGCGACGATGACGAGAGGCCTGTGCACGAGGTCTGCCTGACCGACTTCTCCATACAATCGACCGAAGTCACCCAGGAGCTTTTCGAGGCCGTGACGGGATACAACCCGAGCAGGTCCAAGGACCCCAAAAAACCGGTCACAGGCGTAAGCTGGTACGGGGCGACCGCCTTTATAAAGAAGCTCAACGACGCAGTCAAAGGATACTACCGCCTGCCTTCCGAGGCCGAGTGGGAGTACGCCGCGAGGTCCTCAGGCAAAAACGAGATATGGGCCGGAACGAGCAACGAGGGGCAGCTCGATGAATACGTATGGTTCTCGGATAACTCAGACGGGGAGCTGCACCCGGTAAAGCAGAAAAAACCCAACGGGGCCGGGCTCTACGACATGTCCGGGAACGTCTGGGAGTGGACAGAAGACTTCTTCGACTTCGATTATTACCAGAGCAGCCCCAGGAAGGACCCCTACGGCGCGGACATCTCGGTCTGGAAGGTGATACGCGGCGGGTCGTATGTCGAAGAAACCCACAAGATACGCACATTGTTCAGGTACGCGGTCGAACCCCAGAGAAGGCTTCATAACATAGGCTTCAGGCTCGCCGAGTGATCTGTCCGGCAGGTCCGTGCCAGGGCGGTATCGCGGGGAGGGGCGGGCCGGACCCGTTGGCCTTTCGATCCCCCGGCCGAACGCCGTCCCAATGAACGCTCGCTGACTTAAAACCCCCGGGTTTTCAGGACGATAAAAATAAGAGGGAGTTAACCGATGGGCCAAATTCTGTCAGGTGAAAAAACGGCTGCTCGAAAAGGCGCTCCCCGCGCGTTCCCTTCCATCCTCCTTGTCATCCTTCTCCTGTCCCTGGCGCCCGTTGGCTGTTCGAAAAAGCCGGTAAGGCCGGAAGAGCCGCGCCCCGAGTACTCAAAGGTCCTCGATAAGGAGACGAGGTCAGCAAAGATTTACAGCGGGCTCGACGCCATACTCTTCATGACGGCGACTTACAAGACGATGGAGTTCAGAGAGGCCTATGTCGACCTCTATGTGAAAGGCTACGAGGTCGACCAGACTTACAGGGAGGCCCTTCTCCAGAGGGCGCGCGACGACAACGACAAGTATAACGAGATATTCTTCACCGCATACACCCCCGAGACGAAGTGGAACGACTTCGACAGGCGCGACTCCGTCTGGAGGCTCTACCTTGAGGACAGCGAAGGCAACAGGCTCATACCCGTCTCCGTCACCAGGGTGGACGCCGGCGACCCGCTCGTAAAGAGGTTCTTCCCGTACTTCGACCCGTGGAGCTCGGGCTATCTCGTCAGGTTCCCGAAATACTCGGTGACCGGAACGGAGCCCATCCCCGGGCCCAAGACCGAATTCCTTAAGCTCGTAGTGACGGGGATTCTGGGCAGGGGCGAGATAGAATGGCCTCTGAACGACTGAAATATCTCCTTGACCGCTCAGCGCCCAGTCCGCCAGCCCGTTCTTTCCGCTCCCTCTTCCCGGCCCGTCTGACCTTTTTTGCCGCTTTCGCCAGGCTCGTCTTTTTCCGTCCTTGCGGCCCCCTCCGTTATTCCTTGCCCCGGTCTTGACGCTACGCACCCCCGGGCCAGACCTCTTTCATGCACACGCTGACGGCTTCGTTTTAAGGGCATGTGTGCTTTGCGCCTCCCGTTTGCAACCGTAAGGCCCTGGCGGGCGCGGCCCGAAAAAGGTTTTTACCCGAAAAAACAATTTTTCCTTGCAAAGGCTCCGGTTCCCGTGTTAAATATATCCGATTAATTACACACGCGGCGGCCTGGAGGCCGGAGGTGCCCCGCAAGGGTCCCGGCAGATATTACGCCGCGGAGGGAAAAAACCAAAAAAAGGGAGGAACAGAGTAATGGCGTATCTTACAATGAAACAGCTGCTCGAATCGGGTGTTCACTTCGGCCACCAGACAAAGAGGTGGAACCCGAAGATGAAGACCTACATCTACGGCGCGAGGAACGGGATATACATCATCGACCTTCAGCAGACCGTAAAACTCTTCAAGGTCGCTTACGACTTCGTCAAGTCCGCCACGGCGCGCGGCGGAACAGTGCTTTTCGTGGGCACGAAGAAGCAGGCCCAGAACGCCATCCAGGAAGAGGCGACAAGGGCCGGCATGGGATACATCAACAACAGGTGGATAGGCGGTTTCCTCACGAACTTCGCCACCGTCAAGAAATCGATAAACAGGCTCAAGGAACTCGACACGCTCGACACTAACCCGGTCTTCGCGGGGGCCACGAAAAAAGAGCTCCTCATGTTCAAAAGAGAGAAGGAGCGTCTTGAGAAGTACCTCGGAGGGGTCAGGGAGTTCAACGGCCTGCCTTCGGTCATCTTCATCATCGACTCCAAGAAAGAGTCCATCGCCATTAAGGAAGCCAAGAGGCTCGGCATAAAGGTCGTGGCCATCGTCGATACGAACTGCGACCCCGACGAGGTCGATTTCGTGATACCCGGAAACGACGACGCCATAAGGGCGATAAAGCTCTTCTCAAGCTCGATAGCCGACGCAAGTCTCGAAGGCAAGGCCATCCACGCGGAGAGCCTGCAGGCCGCCTCGGACAAGAAGGCGAAAGAGGCCCCCGTGCAGGTCGTCGCCGCCTCTCAGGCGCCCGCCCCGGCTCCTACTGCCGCGGCTCCCGCAGCCACGCAGAGCTAAAAAGGCTTTCAGGGCCGCATGTTGAAAAGTCCTTCGGGGCTTTTTGACTGTAAACGGCCGCTGTGTCCGCAGACCGCACGGGCAGGCCCCTGAAAAACGGCCTGCCTTCAGCATAGAAGAATTTTCAGGGGGATTTGAGATAATGGAGATTTCAGCAGCAGCCGTAAAGGAACTCAGGGAAAAGACCGGCGCCGGCTTCATGGACTGCAAAAAGGCGCTCTCCCAGACAAAAGGCGATATAGAAAAGGCCGTGACCTTTTTGCGTGAAAAGGGTCTTGCCGCCGCCGCGAAGAAGGCCTCAAGGGTCGCTTCCGAAGGCATCGTCACTTCTTACATACACGGCGGCAAGGTCGGGGTCCTCGTCGAAGTAAACTGCGAGACCGACTTCGTCGCCAAGACCGACGGCTTTTCCGACCTCGTCAAGGATGTGGCCATGCACATAGCGGCCATGAACCCGCTCTATGTGAGAAGGGAAGAGGTCCCGGCGGAACTCGTCGAGAAGGAAAAGGAGATCTTTGCGCACCAGGCCAAAGAGTCCGGCAAGCCCGAAGGCGTCATCCAGAAGATGGTGGACGGCAAGATCGAAAAGTTCTTCAAGGAGATATGCCTCCTTGAGCAGCCGTTCGTGAAAAACCCGGACCTCACCATCGAGAAGCTCATAATCGAAGCCGTGGCCAAACTCGGCGAGAACATCACAGTCAGAAGGTTCGCCAGGTTCAAGGTCGGCGAAGGTATCGAGAAAAAGACGGCCGATTTCGCCAGCGAAGTGGCGTCTCTGCAAAAATAAACCGAAGGGGGGATCGTATGATCCCCCCTTCTTGTTTTTCCCGGCCCCGAGCAGGCTTAAAGACCGGGGGACGACGGGGGCGGGCGTTCAGGCGCAAGCGTGGTTACGGGGCCGGGGCGGAAGATAAACTAAAAAATCTCACCACTTGAGGGCCTTTGGCCCTGCACAAAAACAATCATGTCAGAGAACATATACAAGCGCATCCTTCTCAAACTCTCGGGCGAAGCCCTGATGGGAGAGAAGGATTACGGCATAGACACGGCCGTCATCAACGCTATCGCCGACGAGATAAAGACCGTATGCTCTCTCGGCGTCGAGGTTGCGGTCGTAATAGGCGGGGGGAACATCTTCAGGGGCGTTTCCGCGAGCGCCAGGGGGATGGACAGGGCGGCGGCCGACTATGTCGGGATGCTCGCCACGGTGATAAACTCCCTGATACTGCAGGACTCCCTTGAAAAACACAGCGTATACACGAGGGTGATGTCGGCCTTCGAGATCCAGGAGCTGGCCGAACCCTACATAAGAAGAAGGGCCGTGAGGCACCTTGAGAAGGGCAGGGTCGTGATATTCGCCGCCGGCACCGGCAACCCGTACTTCACTACCGACACGGCGGCGTCGCTCCGGGCCATGGAGATACACGCCGATGTGATCCTAAAGGGCACGAAGGTGGACGGCGTCTACGACAGGGACCCGATGAAGGACAAAGACGCCAAAAGGTACGACAGGCTCAAGTACATAGATGTCCTCAAGGACGGCCTCAAGGTCATGGACACGACGGCCATCTCGCTTTGCATGGACAATAACCTCCCCATCATAGTCTTTAACATCAAGCAGTCCGGCAACCTT
>JACRCJ010000222.1 GCA_016219075.1 Deltaproteobacteria bacterium
ATTAAAAATAAACGACGGACAATTTAAACTTAAAAAACGGAGGGTCTCATGCTCGCAAGAAAAATCACCGTGACGAAGTCGAAGAGAGGGCCTGCGGCCCCGGATAAAAGGACCGTGAGAAAGAACCCTGGCGGCAAAGGCTCCGGCTATCCTCTGCCTTATAAGGCCGGAGCATCCGCCGATGCCGCGGAGAAAAGACCGTTCTCCGCTCTTTCAACGGAGGCGAGACACTCAGGCGAGCACGACCGCCCGGTACCCGCGAAAGAATCGATAAAGATATACTTCGGCTCCATCAAGCAGTTCAAGCTCCTTACCCACGAAGACGAGATAAAGCTCGCCGGAAAGATAGCCAAAGGCGACACCGCGGCCCGCGACAGGATGATAAACTCGAACCTGCGCCTGGTCGTCAACATCGCGCGCAGGTACCTCAACCGGGGGCTGTCCTTCGAGGACCTCATAGAGGAAGGCAACCTCGGGCTCATCAAGGCGGTTGAGAGGTTCAAGGCCACCAAGGGGTGCAGGTTCTCCACTTACGCGACCTTCTGGATAAAGCAGACGATAGAGCGGGCTCTGGCGAACCAGTCGAGCACCGTGAGGCTGCCGATACACATCTCAACGGACCTGTACAAGGTATCGAGGGCCTCAAAGGAGCTTCTCGCCACCCTCCACAGGGAGCCCGACCTCTCGGAGATAGCCGAGCGGACCGGCTTGTCCGGCAGGTATGTGAAGAAACTCGACACCATATCAAAAAAGTCCCTTTCCCTTGAGTCCCTGACCCACGACAACTCCGACTATACGCTCCTGGACAGGCTCGAAGACGACAGGATGCCGACCCCCGAGATGTCTCTTGAGGACTCGGACAGGGTGGAGAAGATAAAAAAACTCCTCGGTTTTCTCGACGATAGCGAGAGAAAGATCCTCAAACTCAGGTTCGGTTTCGACCACGAGGATCCGCACACCCTCGAAGATATCGGCAACACCTTCGGCGTGACGCGCGAAAGGGTCAGGCAGATCGAATGCAAGGCATTGGGAAAGCTCCGCGAGTTCGCGAAACGCTCGAACATCTCCTCCATGGAGATGATCTGACGCGGCGGGTTAAGGCTCCGGCGCCGTAAAAGGCCGACCCTTTGCTCCATCATGACTCCGTGGAGGTCTGGTCCACTTCTTCGCCGTAGCGGCAAATCAGGCATTGGTTGGATAGTCTTGAACGATTAGCTCTTAAAAACCCCGTCCACGGTGGACGGGGTTTTTATTTGGCGGGGGAAGAATTATTCGATATCTTTCAGCGCGTCGTTCAGGGACCCCTTGTACTCGGGGGCCGGGGCCAGCCGTCCTATGGCGTACCCCTGCGCGTAATCCACGCCGTAGCCCTTGAGCACCGGCAAAAGCTCCGTGCTCTCCACGAACTCGGCTATCGTCTTTATGCCCATCCCGCCGGCCACATCGCCTATCGCCTTTACGAAGAGCTGGTCGTTTACATTCTGCCTCAGGTTCTTGATGAACGACCCGGCTATCTTTATAAAGTCGACGTTCATCTCCTTGAGGTAGAGAAACGAGGTAAAGCCTATCCCGAAGTCGTCGAGAGAGATGCGGCAGCCCATGGACTTAAGCGCGTTTATGAACGCCATCGCCCTGTCGAGGTCGTGGACCGAGGCCGTCTCGGTTATCTCGAAGATGACAGATTCCGGGTCGGCCCCGGTCTCGTAGATCTTGGACTGGAGGTAGTAGAGGAACTCCTTGTCGCCGAGTTCTTTTCCGGAGACATTGATGCAGAAGGTAAGCGGGTAGCCCCTGCCTTTCATCTCCGCCTGCAGCAGGAGCGCCTTTTCCGTTATCACCCTGGCTATGTGGCTCACGAGGCCGAACCTCTCGGCTATGTCTATGAACGGGCCCGGGAGTATCACCTTGCCGTCGCGGTCGCGCATGCGGGCGAGCACCTCGTAGTGCTTGACGGTAGAGTCCTTCAGGTCGAGGATCGGCTGGTACCACGGCTCGAACCTGTCCTCCTTGAGGGCCTTCAGTATCTCCTCTTTCATCTGGAGCCTCAGGTGCATCCGCTCTATTTCCTGCTCCTCGGGGCTGTAGAAGTGGAACCTGTTCCTGCCGAGGTCCTTGGCGCGGTACATGGCGGAGTCCGCCCTGGTAAGGAGCTCGGCCGTCGTTTTTCCGTGCTCCGG
>JACRCJ010000224.1 GCA_016219075.1 Deltaproteobacteria bacterium
GGATCGAGTACAATACCTATCGGCCCCACAGCTCTTTAAACGATTTAACGCCTGAGGAGTTTGCCAGAAGGCATCAAAAAGACGAGAACCAAAATACTCGGATTCTCTACTTACCGGTGGCTTAAAAAAGGGGTAGGGTCAGCAGATAGGCTTTGAAGAAGCTGGTGGCAACAGGCGTCTTAATACGGCATACCTGTTCAAGGAATCATTCAGCCAGTTATGGAGCTATAGCCGAAGGGAAAGTTACCGCACTGTTGTAAAACTGTTGTAGACAGGGAGGGAATAGAGGGAATTAAGGGGAATAGAGGGAATAGGTAGACAACAATTAACCACTTGATTTTTAAGTCAAAACCGGAAAGTCAGACCGAAATCAAGGGGTTATGGTTTTTTTGGTGTTTCCTACTGGCAGTCTTGAGGTCAGGGGTTCGATCCCCCTCTGCTCCACCAGTAAATTCAAGGGGTTATGCGTTAAGCGTAGCCCCTTTTTCGTTGGACTGTTGTAACTTTATCCAGCACCTCTACCCCATCCCTCAAACTCTCCGGGCAGTGATGAGAATATCTCTGAGTCATTTTGATATCCTTATGTCCCAGAAGCTTCGCTATCTTGTAAAGGTCTACTCCTGCCTGAGCAAGCCTTGTGGCAAAGGTATGCCTGAGGTCATGGAATCTGAAGTCCTCTATCTTGGCACGCTCCACCACGTTGTAAAACGCCCTGAGGAGATTCCTTCTTAAAATCTTCGTGCCAGCCTCGCTTGCAAAGACATGGCTGCTTCTGATATGCCTTACCTTTGCCTTCTCCTTCACACATCCTCTCAGTAACGCCCTCTGAATATACTTATTGGAAATCCGAACGGCTTCTTCGAGACGTTCCTTACGCTGAAAAAGGCGCCTTAGGATCCTCTTTTAAAGGTGCTGTGGCCGGCTCAAAGCCCATGGACTTGGCCCTCCCATCAAAATCCTCCTGCTCTGCCAGGCAATTCCCGTGCCTTGTTGCCACGACCGCCTCGATGACGCAGCCCGGCAGCCACTCGGACGCATATCCCGGGAAACTCGGCAAAAAACTCATGCCGCTTAGACTCATCATAACCCTGTAAGCTCTTCCTTTTTTTGTTTCTTGAATGTACCTGACGAATTTCCTTGGCAGATATGGATGCGTATCGTCGAGGACGACCACGCCCTTTTTTAAATGACTCAGGTACGCTTCTGCGTCAGAGCCTCTGGGTGTAAGAAACACCACAAGTTCACACCCGGAAAGAGCCCTTGGGTCTTGCGAAAGCTCAACCCCCATCCCCTCGGCCGCTTGCAATCGTCGGCTTTCATTGTCGACCCCTGTGAGACTTTTGAAACCCATGCCCTTGAGCCCCTTTATGACGCCGCTTCCGACAAACCCCACCCCTACGACTCCCATGTTTATTTCCGCGGGAGAAAGGCCCTCGTTTTCAATCACCGAAAGAAGCGATTCCTTAACCGCGAACACGGTCCCCTTGTCCCCCGTGACAAATGGGGGGCCGAGGGAAAAACCCTCCCTGTGGAATACGCTCGGAAGGCGTCCCGCAAGGGCTATAAATTTTATCCCCAGGTTTTCGCCGAGCCGGTGGATCCTCCCGTAAGCATCTTTAAGCGAGCCATTAGCCTTGAGCTCCTCTATGTCGCGCGATATCCCCACCACGAGCCCCCTCTCCCTGCCGGACCTTACAATCCCGATCCCGGATATTAGAGGTATCATCCACTGCAGGAACAGAGGCACATAGGCCTGCACCTCTTTTTTGCTCCCCGGGTACACGACAAAGAGGAAATCAAAGACCCTTAGCCTTCTGACAAGGGCAGAGAACAGGGAAAGAGATAGATTCAATACGATATAGAAAAGGGGTCTTTTCAGCATGCTTCCTTAATCCTCTTTTCCCTTTCGCCTTCCTCGGGACGGTAATAAAGCTCTCCTATCTTTTCCATCACGGCCTTCGACACCCTTATCATCTCCTCATCCCTGTCCGCGCAAAGGGGGCGGAAGCATTCGGGGTTGCCGACTACGACTTCTATTTTGACCCTCCCCGAAAGGAGGCTTCTTAGATTTATTCCGTGACTGCCCCTTATAGCAACCGGCAATACCGGAGCCCCCGTTTCGAGGGCAAGGGCCCCCACCCCTCTTTTTGCATTGCCAAGCCCCTTGTCCCTGAATACCTTCCCTTCCGGAAAAAGGGCGATGACCCCGCCATTTCTTAAAATCTCCTTCGGTCTTTCAAGGGACTTTTCCAGACCATAGCCCCTGTATGCAGGGAATGCGCCCATCAATCTCAGAAAAACCCCGACGGCCGGGTTGTTGAAAAAGGCGTCTTTCGCCATGAAATGCACCGTCTTCGAAAAGGGAGGGCAGAGGGCAAATCCTATGATAAAGGGGTCCAGCAGCCCTTTGTGGTTGGAGGCGATGATCACCGGCGGGCTTATAAGGAAAGACTCCGTTCCAGGCCCGAATGTCACTTTGAGCGGGACGGCGAGCCTGAAAACCGGATAAAATGCCGCCCAGAGCAATGTCTGGAATAATCTGTGAACGCGGTTGATCATCTTCCTCCGAGACAATTGAGTTTTCACCTTTTCACCGCTAAACGGGCCCTTACTGAAACGCCTTTACCTGAAAACACCCTGCTTATGTCTTCCGGCGGCAGGGGCTCGCTGAAGAGATATCCCTGTATCTCGTCGCAACCGTTCTCATAAAGGAAGTCGAGCTGTTCCTGGGTTTCCACGCCCTCGGCGATCACCTTGAGGTTCAGGGTGTGCGCCATGGCTATAATCGTCTTTGTTATGGCGGCGTCGTCCTGGTCGGTGGTTATGTCCTTGACAAAGGAACGGTCTATCTTCAAGGCATCGAGCGGGAAGCGCTTGAGGTAGCTTAACGAAGAATACCCAGTGCCGAAGTCATCTATAAGGATACCGAGCCCCATGGCCTTGAATTTATGGAGCGCGGAGACCGTTTCCGCGACATTCTGCATGACCGTGCCCTCGGTGAGCTCAAGCTTCAGGCACCCGGGCTCTATGCCGGCGTCGCTGAGCGCCAGGCTCACGGCCTCCAGCAGCCCCTCCTGAACGAATTGGCGGCTTGAGAGGTTCACCGCGACCGTAACCGAGATGCCCTCTTCCTGCCAACGCTTGACCTGCTTGCAGGCGGCGCGGAGCACATATTCGCCTATGGGGACGATAAGCCCCGCTTCTTCCGCCAGGGGTATGAACTTTGAGGGGGGAACGAGCCCAAACTCAGGATGCCTCCAGCGCAACAGGGCCTCCACGCCCGTGACCGTGCCCCTGCGGATATCGAGCTGGGGCTGGTAATGGATGTTGAACTCCCCGTTCTCAAGGGCCTTACGAAGGCTATTTTCCATGACGAGCCATTCAAAGGCGGCTGCGTTCATGGACTCGGTATAGAACTGGTAGTTGTTTCTGCCGTTTTCCTTTGCGTGGTACATGGCGATATCGGCATTCTTCAGCAGCTTTTCAACATCCTCGCCGTCCGAAGGATAAAGGCTTATCCCGATGCTGACCGAAACAAAAAGCTCGTAGCCGCCCACCTTGAAAGACATGGACAGTTCGTTCTGTATGCGCTGTGCGACCTTCGCCACGTCATGGATATCGGAATAGTCGGTCAAAAGCACCACGAACTCGTCGCCGCCCAGGCGTGAAACGGTCGTCCCGTTCAAATCCAAGACGCGGGCGATGCTGTCGCTTCTACGAAGACACCTGACAAGCCTCTCGGAAACATCCTTGAGGAGTCCGTCTCCCACGCTGTGGCCGAAGGTGTCGTTTATGCGCTTGAAACGGTCGAGGTCAAGGAAAAGCGCCGCCACCTGCTCTTTATGCCTTCTGGCACGGTAAATCGCCTTTTCAAGCCTCTCCTTGAGGAACTGCCTGTTCGGGAGCCCCGTAAGGCTGTCGTAGTAAGCGAGGTAATATATCTGCTCCTCGGCCTTTTTCCTATTGCTTACATCGCGCACTATCGTGAGCGCCTCGTCTTCCCCGCTCACAACGACCCTTGCCTCATAATAGTACATACAGCCGCTTCTCAACACCCGGTACTCAAATGTCTGGGTTTCTCCGTTCTTCAGGGCCAGCTCAATGCAGCCCAACGCCTGCTCGGCGAGTTCGGGGAAAACCTCGGGCAGGTTTTTGCCCTCAATGTCCTGCGGTTCGATGCCGGGGTCTGCGCCTTTTGCGGCCACATAGGAGAGTATCCTGCCGTCTTTCATTACACGCACCATGAGGTCCGGAATCGCGCTCACCAGCGCCCTGTTTTTCGCCTCGCTTGCACGCAGGTTGCTTACCGTCTGGCTCGCCCTCCACATATAGCGGACCCTGTGGCCCAGTACCACCCAGTTTATGGGTTTGGTGACGAAGTCGGTGGCGCCCGCCTCGTAGGCGTGGTGTATCGACCGGATGTCGTCGAGCCCTGTCATCATAAGCACGGGGGTCTGGCCGCCGTCCGGCATATTCCTCAGTTTCGCGCAGGCCTCAAAGCCGTCCATCCCGGGCATCATTACATCGAGGAGCACTATATCCGGCTTACGCCTTTCAAAAAGCGAAAGCGCTTCCACGCCGTCCCTCGCTTCCTCCACCGAGAAACCCGCGCCTTTCAATGATTCGCAGGCGAGAAAACGCATCTCCTCCTCATCATCCACTACAAGAACGAACGGATCTTTTTCTCTCATGACGCTCTTCTTTCGAATTCCTTTTTAAGGGATTCCTCCACCATTCCGTACTCGGCCTCGACCTCGCGGATGAGCCCCGGGGCCTCTTCGAGGGAATTCATCCTGCCCATAGCTTCAAGATTCCTCAACATCTCTGCGAGCGAAAGGGCGCCCAGGTTTGCGCTGCTGGACTTAAAGCTGTGGGCTACCCTCTGGATCGCGGATGCATCTCCCCTTTTTGCGGCCTCCCGGAGGCTCCTTATGAGCTCCGGGGAGTTGCACAGATACTTCTCAATGATCCTGTGAAGGATATCCCGCTCCCCCTCCCGCTGAAGCGCGCGGATGTTCTCCAGCATCTTCCTGTCGATGACAGGCCCTTCGGACTTCCCGCCCTCGCCGTGCGCTTCTGTTCCGGGATGTTTATCAGCTTCACCTTCCGGGCCGGCCAATTTGTGAGGGAGCCAGCGTTCGAGGACCGTGCAGAGCTGATCCTGGTTGAAGGGTTTGCTAAGGTAATCGTCCATCCCGGATGAAATGCACCTCTCCCGGTCGCCATCCAGCGCGTTTGCCGTAAGGGCGATGATGGGGGTTTTCCCGCCATCGAGGGACTCCTCTTTTTTCCTTACGGCCCTTGTCGTCTCATGCCCGTCCATCTCCGGCATCTGTATATCCATAAAAATAAGGTCGTAACGGTTTTTTGAGTGCGCGTCGAGGACATCGAGTCCGTTCGATGCCAGATCGACCCTGCAGCCGAGTCCCTCCAGCATGCCTTGCCCCACCTCCTGGTTTACAGGGCTGTCTTCGGCCAGGAGCACCGTGGCATGAAATGTCTTTTTCTTTGGCCACTTTCCTTCAGCCGCATAAGGACGGTAAGCCCTTATCTTCTCTTCGATAGCCTCCGCAAGGCAATTATAGAGCTGGGACTGGCGGACGGGTTTGCTCAGGAAGCCCACTACACCGCACATCTTCACATCTTCCGCGTCAAGAGTCACTTCGTTGGAAGTCATCAATACAATGCGGACAGGGGCTATCAAAGGATCGGCTTTGATGGTCTTTGCCAGTTCAATCCCGTTCATGCCTGGCGTGTTCATATCCAGAATGGCTATTTGATAGGGCTTGCCCAGGGACGCTTCTCTTTTCAATATTTCGAGGGCCTCAAGACCGTTTTCCGCGCATCCGTTTCGCATCCCCCACGATAGTATCTGGTGATGGATGACCTTCCTGCTGGTCGAATTGCCATCCACAACGAGAACGCGTAGGTCTTTCAGGTTATGGGGCTGGGGTTTTTCATTTTTATCCGACCTCTCCAGGGAAAGGGTGAACTTGAAGGCGCTGCCCTTTCCCGGTTCGCTTTGCACAACAATCTCTCCTCCCATCATCTCAACAAGCTGCTTTGTGATCGTAAGCCCCAGGCCCGTGCCCCCGTATTTCCTTGTGGTCGAGCCGTCTGCCTGGGTAAAGGGCTGGAAGAGGCGTACAAGGGGTCCTTGCGGTATACCTATGCCCGTATCCGTGACTGAGAAGGCGATGAGTCTCTTCCCTTCCGGATTAAGGCCGGGATCAGGCGCCACCTCTTTAACCTCGACGGTAATCTCGCCCCGTTCGGTGAACTTGACCGCGTTGCTTATGAGGTTTATGAGTACCTGCTGGAGCCGGTATGGATCACCCACAGGGGCCGCAGGCACATCTTCGTGTATAAAGCATATAAGCTCGATCCCCTTCTTGTGGGCCTTGTCCGCAAAAAGCTCGACGGCCTCTTCAACATTTTTTCTCAGATCGAAGGGGATTTTCTCAAGCTTGAGCTTGCCCGCCTCGATCTTGGAAAAGTCCAATATCTCGCTTATGATATTGAGGAGCACCTCGCCCGAGTGGCGGACGGTTTCCGCGAACCTTCTCTGTTTTCCGCTCAGATCGGTATCCAGCAGCATGCCTATCATACCGAGGACCCCGTTCATCGGGGTGCGGATCTCGTGGCTCATGTTGGCGAGGAACTGGCTTTTTGCCCTTGTTGCCGCTTCCGCGGCCTCCTTTGCCTCTTTAAGTTCCGAAACCGTCTGTTTAAGCTCCTGGTTAGCCTTTGAAAGTTCCGCGGTCCTTGTGTTTACCTTCTCCTCGAGCAATTCACGGTGTCTTTCAAGCTTTTCGTCCCGTTCCTGTATCTGAGCCAGCATCACGTTGAAGCCCTCAATGAGCGTTCCCAGCTCGTCGTTGCTCTTTTTCTCGGCTCTGACGGAGTAGTTTTTTTCTTCCGAGACTGTCTTCATGGTCCGTGAAAGGCCGAGTATCGGCTCCGAGATCACGCGCTGCAGCTTCAGAGAGAGAATGTACGCCACAAGGGAAAAACCGAGCAGTATGGCGGTGCTGATACCCGCGTACCAGAGGAGGCGGGAGTAGAACTCCTTGAGGTCGGTCTCTATGTAAACGGTGCCGATAGTATCATCGTCGAGTACTATGGGCTTGAACAGCTCCATGCGGTCTTTAAGGAAGCGGTGGCCGTCCCGCGAAGGCATATCAAACGGCGAGGGAAAGCCCTTATCCGGATATCCGGCGAACACCTTTCCGTCCCTTCCGTAGATATATGCGGCCGTGACATGCGGTTCGGCCCTGAGGGCGGAAAGGGTCTCCTCGGCCGCCTTCTGGTCATTGAAACTAAGGGCGGCCGTTGAATTGATGCCTATGACCTCGGCCAGCGTGGATGTGTCCTCCACCATCGCTTTGCGGAAATTTATCGCGTCGTTCGCGATAAAGGCCAAACAGGCGAGCACCAGTACCACGCTTGAGGTGAGCATGATGATGGCCGTAAGCTTGTGCTTTATGGAGAGATTTTTCAGTTCCATCACCTGCCCTCCTTTGAGTTCAAAACATCCGTCGCAAGCCTGAGGAGCTTCGAGCTTATCCTGAGATTCGAAAGCCCGGCCGCGTCAGTGTTTATCTCAAACCGTATCTTGTTGCCGATCGTGATGAAGCCTATCATCCCGCCCCTCCGTGCGAACCTTTCGATGTCGCTTACCGTAAGGATGCTGGAGTCCTTGAAGGCGTTCAGCATCTCCGGAAGGCGGCCTTTTTCGGAAACGCTTATAAAGGCCATATGGCAGCCTTTGACGTTCTCGACGCCGGAGGAGCGCCTTATGACGAGTTTTCTGCCGGCAACGCCCTTTTCCATGATAGGTTCAAGGGCGTCCCCGAAAGAATCGTCGCCAATTATGCAGAGGACAATAGGGGAATTCTGGTCAGGGAAGGAGTTTTCGGGCCACTCCACGAACCTTGCAAAGTTATACAGAAAGGCCGCCTTGACATCGTATTCCGGTGTTTGGGCGCACGCCGGGGAGGAGGCGAGGAGCGCCAAAAAGAGAAGTGGCCCCAGGACCAGCAAAGACATTTTCCATGAAGGGAGAAGGCCTTTTAAGGTCATTGGAAGCCTTGAATTAGAAACGCCAGGTGAGCTTTCCATAGACGCTGCGCTCAACCTCCGTGGCAAGGATGTTTATGAGCTCCGGGGCGAATTCCCGATGGCTTTTGTCCAGGAGGTTCTGGCCTATTACGGAAATTTCAAGATCCTTGCGAGGTTTCCAGCTCAGACGGGCGTCAAGGGTGGTGTAGCTCTCTATGTTGAGGTCTGGCAAGTCATCCACGTACCTCGCCCATATGTCGAGTTCAAGGCCCTTTCCAAGATCCATGAAGGAGCGTAACGATATCTGGCTGTGGGGGCTCTGCCCCTCGACATTCTCCTCGGAGGTCGTATCGGTGCTTCCGCCTTCGAGGCGGAGGTTGATCTCCATGTATGTGTAGGCGAGATGGACACTCCACCAGTCCAGGGCCTGCCAGTCAGCGGAAACTTCCACGCCGTAGGTCTCGCCGTCCATCATGTTTGCCGCCGTGAAGGGCACGACAATGTGGGCTGGCGAAGGCGTTGTCTCGAGGGATGCGGAGCCGAGTTCGAGCGTCCTCATGTTATCGTAAAGGTTGTAAAAGGTCGCAAGGTCGAGGGAAAGCCTCTCAAGGGGCCGCAACCGGTATCCGAGTTCGAAGGCTATGAGTTCCTCCGACTCATAGTTTCTGTCCCCCAGAACCGCCAGGATCGCCGGAAGCGCGGGGTCAAAAACGCCGGGCGGGACCACCCTGCTATTTATCCTGATGTCGTCTTCCGCCCTGGAAGGGGTCCTTACGGCCCGGGATACGGCGGTCCAGACGGAATGGTCGGGGTCAGGGGTCCAAAGCAGCCTCGCGCTCGGCTGTATCTCCACGCCTGTATAGTTGTTGTGCTCGAACTTCGACCCTACAGTAAGAACGAGCTTTTCCTTAAGGAGCTCTATCTCGTCTTGCACGAAGGCGCTTAAGAGATTATCCTGCCTGCTTTCGGGGTCAAGCGACAGGTAGAAGCTGCTTTTAATATCATCCCTGGTAAGGCGGTAGCCGAGGCCCAAGAGTATCTCATGGAGACCGCCTAAGGCGAAACGGTGCTGGAAGTCCAGATCGAAGGTATCCCGGTTCTCCTCTATATCCTCGAACTTGAACTCGGTCCTGTCGTAGTAGAACTGCAGGGCCATGTCGGAGGTGCTTGAGAACGCGCGCCTCCACCTCGCAAGAAGGTTCCCTCCGGCAATGTAGGTATCGTCTGAAGAGGTACTCTGAAAGGGCGATGTTAGCGTTGCGGCGGTTGTGGTTATGCCGGCCTCGCCATTGTAAAAGTCCCCCTGGAGGGTCAGTGAATCACTTTCCTTCATTTCCATGTCGGCCCTGAACCCGGCGCGTAAAACATTCCAGGCATCGGCCGCCTCACCCCCTCCCGGCGCGACGCTCGTATCCCTGTCGAAGTACTTCAAATAGACCCTGTAACTGGCATCGCCGATTTTATTGCCGTAGCGGAGATTTAAAAAACCCCTCTCCTCGCTCCCTGCGCCAGTCGAAAGAAGCACACCCTGTGTGTCCTTCGCCCCCTTTGTTATAATATTTATGACGCCGTTTACCGCATTGGCGCCCCACATAGTGGCGCCGGGCCCGCGTATGACCTCTATGCGCTCGATGTCCTCGATCAAGGTATCTTGCTGATCCCAGAATACCCCGGAGAAAAGAGGCGTATAAACGCTTCTGCCGTCTATCATGACAAGAAGCTTGTTAGCGAACCTGCCGTTGAAGCCCCTGGAGGTTATGGCCCACTTGTTCGCATCTATCCTTGCGACCTGAAGGCCTGGGACCATTCTAAGCGCATCAGGTATGTTCGAAGCTCCGGAACGCCTTATGTCTTCCTGGGTCACTACAAAGACCGCGGCAGGGGCCTCAAGAAGCTTCTGCAGCTTTTTGGAGACCGAGGTGACTTCGATATCCATGAGCTCTTCGATGCTCAAGGTCATGAGGTCTTTAGAATGTTCCTCCATATCAGAAGCCCGGCAGACCGTAAGGGAAGCCGGGAACAAAAACAATACGAAAAAGATGCCGGGCAGCGCGAGTGAACCGTTCCAGGGTCTTTTCATGAATTTAATTCTCCGAGCAGAAAAATTTTTTGTATCGGCCAAGTTTTCTTTTTATCCGTAAAAATTTTTATCCGTAAGAAACTGACTGGCGGGTTAAGCATTACCCCCCCGTTTTTATAATATGTACCTTTATATCGACTTACCGCCTGAAATCTTAAGATTTTTTTAATAATTGAGGGCGGGTTATCGTCAAACAGGGAATGAGGGCCGCACAAAAATAGTCCTGCTAAAGACAAGATTGGAGAGACTCCGACACCGTTAGGGAACCTCTGAAAAATTCTTTTTTTGGCTGTCATTGCTAGAAGCGAAACGACGAAATAATCCCTAACTATTTGATTTACCTCA
>JACRCJ010000226.1 GCA_016219075.1 Deltaproteobacteria bacterium
CTGTCGAGCCCGCCGCTCAGCAATACAACTGATTTAAACATTGAATAATTAAATCACAACGGCGAAAAACCCTCAACCGAAAATTTTCTCGAAGACCAGCGCCATCCCTCTCTCAATGGGGAATTCGGAGGATAGGAGCAGGTGAGGCTCCTCTATCGGCTCGAAGGCCGCCTTCTGTTTGAGGTATATCCCCCAGTCGGCGTCCGAGACCGCCCCGGCTGACTTCTCCTCCCCGGCCTTCCTTTCAAGGAAGTGCCTTTTTACGGTCCCGTCAGAGGCCGCGCATTCGATTATGTGGAACTCGGCCCGCCTCCACGCCGAGGCGGACCTCGCGGCGTCGATGAACCGTCTTTTTGAGAAGGTCGCGTCAAGGACCACCGAGCGTCCTTCCTTGAGGTAAGAGGACGCCCGTCTTACAAGCTCCCCGTAGGTCCTCTCGGTGAACTCCTCGGAGTATATCCCCCTTTCCCAGCCCTCGCGCCTGTGCTCATAGGGCTTGACCCCGGCAAGCTCTTTCCTGACGGCGTCGCTTGAGAGCCTGACAAACGACGCCCCTTCGGCGATAAGGGCGGCCACGGTCGATTTTCCGGTGCCTGAAAGCCCGCAGACTACCGCGAGGGTCGGCCGCCAGCCGCCGGAAGAGTACAGCCCCGAGAGGTGGAAGTGGCGGCGGGCGGCCAAGAGAGCGTCGGATCTTTCCCCGGCGCCGACCTCCGGCTCCGCTGACTTGAAGGCCTCGACCTTGCCCCTGACATAGGCCCGGTAGCACTTGTAGAAGTCAAGGAGCGCCCTGCCTTCAGTGTCTCCGGTGGCGGCGAAGTATGAGGATTCGAAGAGGCGGGCGAGGTCCGCCCTGTTGTGAAAATCGAGGTCCATCGAGAGGAAGGCGGCGTCGGCCACGGTATCCGAGAACCTGAAGCGTTCGTTGAACTCTATGCAGTCGAAGATGTTTATGCCGTCCGATATCGAGATATGCCCGGAGTGTATGTCGCCGTGGCAGTCCCGTATGAAGCCTTTGTCAACCCTTCTGATGAAGAGTCCCTCGTTCCTCTTCAAAAAATCGCCGGTGTAATCCCTGACCCTCTCGAAGAGCCCCCTTGAAATGGCCCGGCCCGCGAAAGCAAACGTCTGCGCGAAGTTTTCGTCGGTATTCTTTTTTACGAGGGCCGGGGAGCCGAACGAAGAGATCCTCTCGTCCGTGGCGGCAGCGGCGTGAAAAGCGGCTATAGCCGAGGCGATCCTTGTTATCGTGGAGTTTGAGACCTCACCGCGGAGAAGCGAGTCCTCAAGGAGGGACTCCTCCGAAAGCCTTCTCATCTTCACGGCGTACTCTACGGGCTTGCCCGCCCCTTCCATCTCAAACCCGCCGTCCTTCTTCACTACGGCCACAACGCCCAGGTAGACGCCGGGGGCGAGCCTTCTATTGAGGCGCACCTCCTCCTCGCAGAAAAAAAGCCTCTTCTCAAGGGTCGTGAAGTCGAGAAAGGCGAAGTCCACGGGCTTTTTTATCTTGTAGGCGAAATCCTGGGTCAGAAGGATGTACGAGATGTGCGTCTGGATAAGCTCGACGGACCCGGCCGCCCCCTTATAAGAGGCCGGGTCCAAAAGAGACTCTATCACTGGAGGAAGTCCCAAACCAAAAACCTCCTTTTTTGGCAAGCCCGCCGGAAGAGGCTATTGGGGGGAACTTTCTGTAGAAAGTTCCCCCCAGACCCCCTTCAAAGACTTTTAGTTCTTCCCTTGGGAGACCCCCATCTTTAAAGATTCATGGGGGCCTCCCAAGGGAACTGAAAATTTTTGGAGAGAGTTTGAGAGGACCTTTTTATAAAAAGGTCCTCTCAAAAGCCTCTTTCAGCAGTCTGCCATGAAGTAGATAGCCGGGAGGTTTCTGTAGTGTTCCTTGTAGTCCATGCCGTAGCCAACGACGAACCCGTCCCTTATGGTAGCGCCGATATAGTCTATGTCGAACCCGTGGGCTTTGCCGTCCCTCAAAAGGAGCGTGCAAATACGGACTGAGGCGGGCCCTTTTGAGCGGATGTACTCAAGGAGCGCCGAGACTGTGTGCCCGCGGTCTATGATGCCGTCGACGACTATGACGTCTCTGCCGGTTATGTCGCCGGAAAGCTCCCTGGAGACCGTTACCTTTTCGGCCGGGGTAGAGCGCTTGCCGTAGCTCGAGGTCTGCACGAAGTCTATCTCAAGCGGGGAGTCTATCTCCCTTACGAGGTCCGACAGGAATACCGAGGCGCCTTTAAGGACGCCTATCAGGACCGGGTCTTTTGACGAGTAGTCCGCTCTGATCTCTCCGGCGAGCCTCCGTACCATCTCTTGAATCTCTTCGGGGGGGATAAAAAGTTTAAGGGTCTCCGGCATAATGTCCAAAAGGCGTCGTTGTTTCATTAAGCATATAGTCTGGCAGACCCGCTGTCAAGAGCGCTCTTTTTTAAGTTGAAACAGGGCGCGGTCTTCAAAGGTTTATGCCTTGAATTCGCCCGTTGCTTGTGCTACAAATAGATTGTCTCATCCTCAGCCGTTAAATATTCCTTTTTTATTTTTCTAACGCCTTGAAGACCCCGGGCTTTTAAGCCCCCGGGCGGTCTGTTTGCGGATAAAGATTATCTAATGATAATACAGTGCGACAAATGCAGCACCAAGTTCAGGCTTGACGATTCGAGGGTCTCGGGCAACGGCGTCAGGGTAAGGTGCACCAAGTGCCAGAACGTCTTTATCGTCGCGCCCCCGCCCCCGGTCGAAGAGGTCGGCGTCGAAGAAGTCCTTGGCAACGACCGGGTCTCTTCAGGGGCGTTTGAGACGGCCTCGAAGAGGCCCGCCACCCCGGCAAGAAGGCCCCTTGACGACTACAACCTGAAGTTCGATTTCGCTCGTCCCTCCGGTAAGGACGCCGGGGAGCAGGAGCCCTCGGGAGAGCCCCCTGCCGTACATTCAGATGCTCCGGCTGAGAAGAAACCCGTTTCTTTTGATGAGATAGACTTCAGTTTCAGCACCGACAGGCCTGCCGGGAAGCCC
>JACRCJ010000227.1 GCA_016219075.1 Deltaproteobacteria bacterium
AGGGACCCGTCGTCTTCAACTCGGAGAACATGAGGGCTGTCCAGTGCATAATAGACAGGGAAGACTACCCGTCGCATTTTGTCATAAAGGCCTGAGACGGCTCCAGGACCGTTCTTTGCAGATACCCGTAGTATTCTTCCGTCCTCCGTTCATCCTCATAGTCAGCCTAAAAAACCGCTTTTAAATAAATGAAGGGGAAAAAAATTCCCCTTCCGCAGGCGCTACCGAGTCAATTTCCCCCTTCAAAGCTCGTCATTAATTTGACCAGGACAATATCCTGCCAGGGCCAGTTATCAAAAAACTGTTAAAAAACATATAGATAAGTCCTCTATTGTCCGGTGGCACGCAAGTTGCAATAAATCCAGACAAAATAGTGAGGAGAATGTTATGGACCTTAACGGCACGACAATCCTTATAACAGGCGGCACAGGGTCACTCGGGAAAAAACTCACGAGGAAGATACTTTCACGGTACAGCCCGAAGAAGATAATAATATTGAGCCGTGACGAGTTGAAACAGTCGGAGATGCAGCAGACATTTACCGACAAATGTCTGAGGTTTTTCATAGGCGACGTAAGGGACAAGGAGAGGCTCTACAGGGCGTTCGACGGAGTGGATTTCGTAGTCCACGCCGCGGCCCTCAAACAGGTCCCCGCCGCCGAGTACAACCCTTTTGAGGCCATAAAGACGAACATCCTCGGCGCTCAGAACGTGATAGATGTCGCCGTTGACGCAGGGGTAAAGAGGGTTGTGGCCTTATCGACCGACAAGGCGGCAAACCCGATAAACCTCTACGGGGCGACCAAGCTCTGCTCGGACAAGCTTTTCATATCCGGCAACTCATACGCCGGCAGCAAGCCCACGCGGTTCTCCGTGGTCAGGTACGGCAACGTAGTCGGGAGCCGCGGAAGCGTCATCCCGCTCTTTTTGAAGTTGAAGGGGACCGGGGTCCTTCCGGTGACCGACGAGAGGATGACGCGGTTCTGGATATCGCTTGACCAGGGCGCGGAGTTCGTCCTCATGTCGCTCTCCAAGATGAAGGGCGGCGAGATATTCGTCCCCAAGATCCCGAGCGCGGGCATTATGGATGTGGCAAGGGCTGTGGCGCCCAACTGCCAGATAAGGGTCGTGGGCATACGGCCCGGAGAAAAGCTCCATGAGACGCTTATCTCCGAGGACGACGGAAGGCTCACGCTTGAGTACGACGACCACTTCGTCATCCAGCCCCAGTTCCCGTGGTGGGGCGACGAGAGGAAAAACGGCGGCAGACCGGTCTGTGAGGGTTTCACATACTCGAGCGGGAACAACAACGATGTCCTGAACGCTATCCAGATAAAAAACATCATCAAGGAGTTTTCAGACGGTGAACAGAGCGATATCTTACGGGCGGCAAACAATTGACGAGGAAGATGTAAAGGCGGTCGTCCGGGCCCTTACATCGGAGAAGATCACGCAGGGCCCGCTTGTTGAGGAGTTCGAGGACGCGCTCACAAGGCAGACCGGGGCCAGGTATGCCATCGTCTGCGCAAACGGGACGGCCGCTCTCCATCTGGCGTGTCTGGCGGCCGGGATAGGAAAAGGCGACGGCGTGGTGACTTCCCCCATAACCTTTCTCGCCTCCAGTAACGCGGCGCTCTATACAGGCGCCACCCCCGTATTCGCTGATATCGACCCCGTCACTTTCAATATCGACCCCGCAGAGGTCGAAAAAAAACTCTCGTTCAACTCAAATGTAAAAGCGCTTATACCGGTGCACTTCGCCGGGCTTCCGTGCGCCATGGAGCGTATCTCCGGGATAGCCTCGAGGAAGGGCCTCACCGTCATAGAAGACGCCTGCCACGCGCTCGGCGCCGAGTGGAAGGCAAGCGACGGCAAATGGAGGAAGGTCGGGGCCTGCACGCACTCCGACATGACGGTCTTCAGCTTCCACCCGGTAAAGTCGATAACTACGGCCGAGGGCGGGGCCGTGACGACTAACGACGAGCGCCTGTACGAGAGGCTGAAGACCCTGAGGAGCCACGGAGTCACCAGGAAAAAAAGCGAGCTCGTAAACGGCGACGACTCGCCGTGGTACTACGAGATGCAGGAGCTCGGCTTCAATTACAGGTTATCGGACATCCAGTCGGCTCTCGGAACAAGCCAGCTTAAAAAACTCGACGGCTTCATAAGGAGGAGAAACGAGATAGCTCTTCTTTACTCGGCCTCACTCTCAAAGTACCCGTTCATAAAGACCCCCCAGGCGCTCTCCGGAGTGAAAAGCGCTCACCACCTGTACCCCCTGACGGTAGAGTTCGGCGAGATAGGGGTGTCAAGAAAAGAGTTGTTCATGCTCATGCGCAATATCGGGATAAACCTTCAGGTCCACTACATACCCGTTCACCTGCAGCCCTATTACAGAAAGGTCTTCGGCTACAGGCCCGGAGACTTCCCGAAGGCCGAGGCGTTTTACTCTAAAGAGGTAAGCCTTCCGATATACCCGCTTTTGACGGACGAGGAGGCGGGAGCCGTGACTGCGGCGATTGTATCTGCTCTGGCCTGCGCGTCAGCAAGAAGAAGACCGGACCGTGAAGACGGCCGCGCGTGTCTCTGATCCTGAAAGGAGGAATGAAAATGCCTAAATTCGTCTGCGGGAAATGCCACCGCGAGTTCTGGGGCTGGGGAGTCAATTACAAATACATGTCCGGAGAGAAGGTGACTTGTCCGGACTGCAAAGGCACCCTCGTTTTCCAGAAGGAAAACAACGGGGTAAAGGACTCTGAACAGAAAGTCATTAAACCGTCTACGGCCGCGTAGATGAAGTACAGCGCCGCTATAATAGGCTGCGGCAGGGTCGCCTGGATGCTCGAGGACGACCCGCTGGAGACAAAGCCGTGCACTCACATGGGCGCTTATCAAAGGGTATTGAAAGACACCGGCAGGGCCGGCGTGGTAGCGGCCTCGGACACCGACGCGGTACGGCTCGCCTCCTTCGGCCACAGGTTCGATGTCTGGGCGCTCTATCCTGATTACAGGAAGATGCTCAGGGATGTAAGGCCGGATATCGTAAGCATATGCGCCTGGGCGCCCGACAGGTTCAGGATGGTGATGGATTCGATAGATTCCGGGGTCAGGGGTATCTGGTGCGAGAAGGCCTTCGCCACCTCGCTTGAAGAAGGAAGGGCGATGATAGAGGCGGCAGACGGGAACGGGACGAGCCTTATAGTGTCGCACATGAGGAGATGGAGCCCGGAGTACGCGAGGGCAAAAGAGATAATAGAGAGCGGCGGCATAGGGACCCTTCAGTCGATAGTGGCTCACTTCAGCGGCTCTCTCATACACACGGGCACTCACGCTTTCGATATCCTGAGGTGGTTCGGCGGGCCTGTCGAGTGGGTGGAGGGCAGATTGGAGAGAGCCCCGGGGGACCTCCCGTGGGACTCGG
The DNA here is from genome assembly GCA_016219075.1 of Deltaproteobacteria bacterium. Lineage (GTDB taxonomy): Bacteria > Desulfobacterota > GWC2-55-46 > GWC2-55-46 > GWC2-55-46 > JACRCH01. Next base: position 3,422 of record JACRCJ010000227.1, read on the forward strand.
TAGAGGACCTGGGGGGCAACGCTCACATACAATTTAAAAACGGAGTGAAGGCGGCGGTGCTGGCGGACTCAAAATCATATTTTTTCTTCGAGTTCGACATCATTGGAAGCACCGGGAGGATCAGGATCGGGAATAACGACCTGCTTGAGTACTACGCGCAGGGGCCGAGCAGGCATTACACCGGCATTCGCGAACTTCAGGCAAGACCGTTCCCGTACTACGACAGGCACAATATCTGGACCGGGGCGCTCAGTAACCTCCTGGACTGCGTTGAGAAGAAGGCCGCAAACAGAAGCGGCCCCTGTGACGGGTTGGCGGCCCTTGAGATAGCGCTCTCGATACACGAGTCGTCAAGAAAAGACGGGGCACGGGTACACATACCGCTTACGAGCGGCATCAAGGTAAGGAGCAGGTGAGATGAGGACAACTATAAAGATAGGAGACCGCACGGTGGGCAAAGGCCACCCGGTGTATGTAATAGCCGAGATAGGCTCGAACCACGATTCGGACCTCAAAAAAGCCAAGGAACTGATAAAGGCCGCCGCATACGCCGGGGCCGACGCCTTCAAGCTCCAGTCGTTTACGGCCGAGGGGCTTTTAAACCCCTTGAAGCCTGACGAGAGAGGCGAGTGGGTTGCGCACCCGGCCTATCCGGTGATAGAGAGGCTCACGGTTCCCGAGGGCTGGCACTCTGAGCTTATGGAGTACGGAAAGTCTGTAGGGATAACCTTTCTGTCGGCCCCTTTCGATCCGGGCAGGGCCGAGCTTTTGAACGACCTGGGGATGGAGGCCTTCAAGATCGCCTCCGGAGACCTTACAAACGAGCCGCTCTTGCTCCAGATAGCCGGGTACGGTCGTCCGGTGATACTCTCTACCGGCGCGTCATATCTTTCGGAGGTCAGAAGGGCCGTAGAGGTCCTCGAAGGCGCCGGGTGCGATGAGATCGCGCTCCTGCACTGCTCTTCACTCTATCCGCCCTCCTATGAAGAGGTTAACATCAGGGCGATGGTGACCCTTAAAAACGAATTCGGCTGCGCTGTAGGCTTCTCGGACCACACTCCGGGCAGCACCGTGCCTGTGGCCGCCGTTTCCCTTGGCGCAAGGATCATAGAAAAGCACATAACGCTCGACAGAAACGCAAAGGGCCCGGACCACCCGTACGCCATGGAAGTGGAGGAGTTCAAAGGGATGGTCTCGGAGATAAGGAACCTCGAAAGCGCGCTCGGAAGCGGCGTGAAAGAACCGTCAAAGTCCGAGATGGCCGAGAGGGTGGGGGCCAGAAGGTCGATCTACACAAGGGTGGACATACACAAGGGCTCAAAGATTTCTCCGGAGATGCTCAAACTCGTCCGCCACGCCTACGGGCTTGAGCCGAGGGACTTAAACGAGGTCGTCGGGATGACTGTGACAAAAGACTTGAGAAAAGACATGCCGCTCCACAGAGAGGACGTATGCCGGTAAATAACGATGGTATGCGCCCGGTGGTTGCCATCATTCAGGCGCGGATGAGCTCAACGAGGCTCCCCGGAAAAGTCATGCGCGAGGTTTCGGGCAAGACCATCATCGGCCATGTCGTAAGCCGCCTCAAGGCCGCTACCCTCATAGACACGGTGGCCGTGGCCACGACCACCGAACGCTCGGACGATATAATCGAAAGATGGTGCGCCGAAAACGGAGTGCCTGTCTACAGAGGGAGTCTCAACGATGTCCTTGACAGGTACTATCAGGCGGCCTTGAGGTTCTCGGCAAAGACTGTGGTTCGGATCACTTCAGACTGCCCGCTCATAGACCCGGAGCTTGTCGATAGAATCGTGGCGAAGTACTCTGAAGGAGGGTACGACCACGTAAGCGTGGGGCCGGCCTACCCGGACGGGCTCGACGCCGAGGTCTTCAGCCTTGACGCCCTTACGAAGGCTTATAGCGATGCGCGCCTCGCCTCCGAACGCGAACATGTCACGCCGTACATCTGGAAGAACCCCGCGGTCTTCAGGCTCTCTTATATAACTTCCGAAAAAGACCTCTCGAAGCACCGCTGGACGGTGGACGACGAAAGGGACCTTACGCTTATCACGAAGATATACGAAGGCCTGGGTACGGAGCTCTTCCACATGGCCGATGTGCTTAAGTTCCTTGAAAAGAACCCCGGCCTCTCGGAGATAAACTCGATGACGATGAGAAACGAAGGGTACGCAAAGTCGCTTAAACAAGACAGGGTCGTTGAGAAGGCATTTTAAAAAACTTTTTTAAATACGAGGTATAGAGATGAGATTATTGACGAACAAATTTCCAGTCTCCGAAGACCTGTGGCAAAGGGCCGTAGAGCTGATCCCAGCCGGAACGCAGACACTCAGCAAGGGCCCCGACCAGTTCGTAAGAGGAGTAACGCCCAAGTACCTGAAAAGGGGCGCCGGCTCGCATGTGTGGGACGCGGACGGGAACGAGTACATCGACTACCCGATGGCTTTGGGGCCGATCCTTTTAGGCTACGATTACGCCCCGGTCTCAGAGGCCGTGATACGGCAGGTGAAAGAGGGGACAACATTCACGCTGATGCACCCGCTCGAAGTCGAGGTCGCTGAGCTTTTGAACTCCATCATCCCGTCCGCCGAGATGGTCCGCTTCGGAAAAAACGGGGCTGATGTGACGAGCGCCGCCGTGAAGGTCGCAAGGGCCGCCACGGGAAGGGACCACATCGCCTACTGCGGGTATCACGGGTGCCAGGACTGGTACGCCGTCACGACCCCGAGGAACAAGGGGATCCCGAGATCGCTTGCAGGGTTCATGCACGCCTTCGAGTACAACAGGATAGAGACCCTTGAGAGGGTCTTCGTCGAAAACACCGGCCAGATCGCCTGCGTCATAATGGAGGTCCCCGGAGTAGACCCGGCAATAGACCCTGCCACGGGAAAGAACTTTTTACAGAGGGTAAAGGAAGTCGCCCACAAAAACGGGGCCGTCTTCGTACTCGACGAGATAGTCACCGGGTTCAGGTACTCGATAGGCGGGGCGCAGAAGTACTACCGCGTCACGCCTGACCTCTCGTGCTTCGGCAAGGGCATGGCCAACGGGTTCGCCATCTCGGCACTCGTGGGGAAGAAGGAGTTCATGAAGGAGCTGAACGAGGTGTTCTTCTCGATGACCTACTCGGGCGACGCAATCGGTCTGGCCGCCGCGAAAGCCACGATAAACGAGCTGCTGAACAAGCCCGTCATCGGCCACATATGGGAGATGGGCAGGCTATTGCACGAAGGGATCAACGGAGGAGCCGAAAGAGCGGGCGTCAAACTGAGGATCACCGGAAAGCCTCCGAGAGGCGGGATCTCGATAAAGAACGAGAACGGCGAGGAAGACCTTTTATTGAAGAGCCTATTCCTTCAGGAGACGGTCAAAAGGGGCGTGCTCTTTGGAGGTCCTGTCTTTACGACTTTCTCGCACGGCGCCGACGACATTAAAAAGACTATCGACGCCTCGTCCGAGGCTATAAAGGTGCTGAAAGCCGCGCTTCAGAGCGGGGACGCGGCATCGTTTCTTGAAGGCGAACCCGTAGGGGTCGTCTTCAGGCAGAGGAACTGAGCTAACAAGATGCTGAAAAAGTCCCTCCATGGCTTTTTCAGCAACGATTTGTCTGAAGTGAATTCAGCCAAATCTCACAAATTGCTCGACTTTTTAATCTCGCAATTTGGCAATCCATCCATGGATTGCCGGGGGACCCGCCCGTTGGGTGGGCCGGGCTGTTTTTCAGCAGTCTGCTAAAAAACCATCACGCCAAGGGAGCGGGAAATGATCACTGACTTGAGGGTACTCGTCGCGGGCTGCGGCTCAATCGGAAGAAGACATATCAGGAACCTGTCGTCGCTCGGTGTAAAAGACTTCATACTCTGCGACCCGAACGCCGATTCACTCGCAAAGGCATCGGAGGGGCTTACTAACCCAGTGCTTTGCGGGAGCATCGAGAGCGCGCTTGCACACTCCCCGTGTGCCGCGGTCATATGCACGCCCTCTTCGATGCACATTGAGATGTCCTTGGAGCTTGCAAAAAGAAGCGTCCACATCTTTATAGAAAAACCGCTCTCTCACACCCTCGACGGGTGCGAGGCACTCGCCAAGATTGTGGAGCTCAAGGGGATAGTGGGGATGATGGGGATGTGTTACAGGTTCCACCCAGTCTTCCAGCACATCAAGAACCTCCTCGACTCCGAGGTCCTCGGCAAGGTCTACCATGTGAACTACCACGGAGGGCACTACCTGCCGGACTGGCACCCGTACGCCGACTACAGGGCCGAGTACGCTTCCAGGAACAGCCTCGGCGGCGGAGTCGTGCTCACAAGCATACACGGCCTCGACAACATAAGGTGGCTCTTCGGCGAAGTGGCCGAGTCCAAGACCTTCGCTGACAAGGTAAGCGCTCTTGAGATGGATGTCGAGGACCTTGCCATCGGCGTTTTAAGGCTTAAAAGCGGAGTTTATGTCAACTGGCAGACCGATTTCCTTCAGAGGGTAAACCAGCACAGGATGATAATAGCCGGTGAGAAGGGGACTATCAGGTGCGACTTCATCGAAGGCACCATAGAGACCTACCTGACCGACTTCGGCAAATGGTTCAACGGCAGGCTCGTATACGATATCAACTCGATGTATGTCGAGGAGATGAAGCACTTCCTCGAATGTATAAACAAAGGCATCGGCCCTTCGATAGACATCAAGGAGGGCTACAGGACACTTAAGCTCGCCCTCTCCGTAAAATCGTCGATGATAAAGACGCCCGGCCAGGAGGAGATATGTCTCACGGCGTGACATTCTGGGCCGAAGGCGGAAGCCCTATAGGGATGGGGCACCTCTCAAGGTGCGTAAACATCGCCAGGGCTTTAAAGAGACTCCACATCCCCTTTAGCTTTCTCGTCAACGACGAAAAATCAGTAAAAGGCCGCCTTGAGGCCGAGGGGTTCGACTTCAAGACCGCTTTGATCGCCGAAGGGTCAGCGGGCGCCGTTACGGAAGAGGTTGTCGTTATCGACACGAAAAAGGACCTGAAGAGGCTCACGGGCCTGTTGAAGGAGGCCGGCAAAAAGGTCGTCGCCATCGACAACACCACGGCCCCGGAGGCCGACTCGGTGGTCGTCCCCTCGGCGTTTTTCAGGGGAGAGAAGGGCAACAGGGTAGCCGGCGGAAGCGAGTTTCTTATCATCGGCGAGAATTTTCTCCGCGAAAGAAAGAACCTCTTCATAAAAGAGGGGCTTAATCCCTTCAAGGTGCTTGTGACCATGGGCGGGGCCGACCCCTTTAACTTAACCGGGCTTGTCGTAAACGCGTTAGAGCGTCTTGCCGGGATAGAGGTGACGGTCGTGATGGGGCCCGCTTCCAGTCCGTCGCCTTTTTTAAAGAGGTTCATGGAGACCGGAAACCCCGCGTTCAGGTTCCTCTACGATGTCGCGGACATGGCCCCGCTGATGAG
>JACRCJ010000231.1 GCA_016219075.1 Deltaproteobacteria bacterium
CTAAAGCCCTTGACTCAAGACGCGCCGGCGTATTACCATATTGAGCGGTATGCGTTAATAACGAGTTATTACGCGGGCGGTATCCCCGTCCGTAAACGGCTGGTCACGCATCCGTAAATTCAACGGAGGACAGAAGATATGGCAGAGGCAAGGATCGGCAACATCGTTAAGGTACATTACAGGGGCACGCTCCAGGACGGGACCGAGTTCGACTCATCGGCAGGCCGCGACCCCCTTCAGTTCACGCTCGGCGAAGGCGCGGTCTTAAACGAGTTCGAGATGGCCGTGTCCGGGATGAGCCCCGGAGACAAGAAGACCTTCACGATAAAGTCCGGCGACGCGTACGGCGAGTATGACGAAGCCCTGGTGATGGAATTTGACAGGGGCCAGCTCCCCCCGTCGATCACGCCCGAGGTCGGGCTTCACCTCCAGTTCGAGCAGGACGACGGCCAGGCCGGAATAGTGAAGATAATACAGGTGACCGACACCAGGGTATCGGTGGACGCCAACCACCCGCTCGCCGGAAAAGACCTTACCTTCGACATCCAGCTGCTTGAAGTGGCCTGAGTCGGCTTCGGAGAAGCTCTAAAATAATAACCCGCCGCAAGCTGCGGGGATTACATGATTAAGAATATCTCAACGAAGAAGGGCGCGGACTAAAGTCCCCGCCCTTTTTTCTATTTCTCCCGACATACCGGCACATAGGATCCACCCCGGTAGCGCATCGGAAAAATTCCGCTATAATTCTCCTATACTGGCTACTTTTTCGCAAAAAGGAGCGCCATGCCCGAAAGCCCCAAGGATATTAAAAATAAGGAGATCAGCCGCCGGACCTTTTTAACGACCGTCACGGTCGCGCTCGGCGCCGTCGGGGCCGGCCTCTCCGCTGTCCCCTTCATCGAGGCGATGAGCCCCACAAAAGACATCCTCGCCTCGGGCAGGCTCGAAGTCGATATCTCGTCGCTCAAAGACGGCGAGCTTAAGACCGTCATCTGGAGAAAGCAGCCGGTCTTCATCCTCCGGAGAACCCCGCAGATGATAGAGGCGGCCGCCGGGGTCGACCCGTCCGCCCTCGCCGACCCGGCAAGCCCCGCCGACAGGGTCTTCAGGCCAGACCTCTTCGTGTGCATAGGGATATGCACGCACCTCGGGTGCATACCCAAGTTCATGCCCGACCGCGTACCGGATACGGACCAGCCGGGGTTTTACTGCCCGTGCCACGGCGGCAAGTACGACACCCTCGGCAGACGGCTCGCCGGACCTCCGCCCGAAAACCTCCACCTCGTCCCGTATAAGTTCGAGACCGAAAACAAGCTTCTTATAGGGACCGAGAAGTTTCCGGGCTACGGCGCGGATGTGAGAAAGATAGATAACCTGCCGAAGGTATAGCCGTCAAAGAGGAGCCGGGATGGCAAAGATAATTGACTGGATAGACAAGAGGTTTCCCCTCTCGGAGTTCGTGGAGAGGCATGTCACGGGCTACCCCACGCCCAAAAACCTCAACTACCTGTGGAACTTCGGCTCTCTTGCCGGGGCTTTTTTCGCCGTGCAGGTCCTCACCGGCATCTGGCTTACGATGTACTACAAGCCGGACGCAAACCTCGCCTTCGACTCCGTACAGCATATAATGAGGGACGTCTACTTCGGCTGGCTCATCAGGTACCTGCATGCCATCGGCCCCACGGGGCTCTTCTTCGCCATCTACATGCATATGTCGCGGGCACTGTACTACGGCTCGTACTCACGGCCCAGGGAGCTTCTCTGGTGGATAGGGCTCATCATATTCTTAAGCTTCATGGCCGAGGCCTTCATGGGATACCTGCTTCCCTGGGGCCAGATGTCTTTCTGGGGCGCAACCGTCATAACCAACCTCTTTACCGCCATCCCCGTGATCGGCCAGCCCTTTACGGTATGGCTGAGGGGCGATTTCGCGGTCGGGGACGCGACGCTTACGAGGTTTTTCTCGCTCCATACAACGTTCCTGCCGCTCGGGGTCCTTGGAGCGCTTCTTGTAATGCACCTGACGGCCCTCCACAGAGTCGGCTCGAACAACCCCACCGGGGTCGCCCTCGACAAGAAAGGGCCCAACATGGTCCCCTTCTCGCCGTACTTCATCACGAAGGACCTCTGGTTCATAAGCCTCTTTTTCACGATATTCCTCTTTTTTGTCTTCTACAGGCCGGACTTTTTCCTCGAACCGATAAATAGCGAGCCCGCAAACCAGCTTAAGACCCCGCTCCACATAGTGCCGGAGTGGTACTTCCTGCCGTTCTACGCGATATTGCGGTCTATCCCCAACAAGCTCGGCGGGGTCGTTGCCATGGGGGGCTCAATATTCATTCTGGCGTTCCTGCCTTACCTCGACCGCTCGAAGGTCAGGAGCGCCCGCTACAGGCCCGTTAAAAAGATACTGACATGGGTCTTCTTCCTTGACTTCATACTCCTGGGGTATGTCGGGATGAACCCGCCGGACGACATATCCTTTATCGGCCTCAAGGTCGTCACGCTCGGGCAGATACTTACCGTCTATTACTTCCTCTATTTTCTGACGATGCCGCTTGTCTCCAGGGTCGAGCCGACACGGGTCCCGCCGGAGCTGCAAGCGCTCGACAAGGAGGAGAGATATTGAAGAGCGTTTTCTTTACGATGATAGCGGTCCTTCTCTCTACGGCCGTGCTGGCGGCCGAGGGATTGTCCATTGACATAAGCTCGTCAGCCGTCGAGAGGGGCCAGAATGTCTTTATCTCGAACTGTAACGCCTGCCACGGGCTCAAGTACTACCGCGACAGGGACCACATGAGCGGTTACGCCCCGCTGATGGACGCCGTAACCGCTGAAGCTACCTTCGGCGCGGCCCCGCCCGATTTGAGCCTCATCGCTTCGGCAAGGGGCAAGTCAACGCATGGGGCGGAGTATGTCTATGAGTTCCTGACGAGCTACTACACTGACGCCGACGGCCGGGTAAAGAACAGGGCCTTCGCCGAGGAGACTCAGACGGAAGGCGTTACGGCCATGCCCCAGCCCTTCCTTGCTGAGGACCCTGAATTAAAGGCGAAGGCGCATGATGTCGCGGCCTTCCTCTACACGGTATCAGACCCGTCGGAAACCGAGCGGCGCTCGCTCGGAAAGTATGTCATGGTCTACATGGTAGTCATGACGGCCCTACTCTATGCGCTTAACAAGCTTACATGGAAGAAGGTGAATAAGAAACTTGAGAGGTAGGGGAAACCCGCCAGTACGCCCTCCCTTGACGGGAGGGCCGGGCTCCCGTTACGCCGTAAGCGGGTTCAGGGTTGCACCCTGAACCCTGATATTTTGTTGGTGCTTGACCGATTGGAAAAAACTTAATCCGGCCACTGTGCCAAAGAGCTTTTTACGCCCTGCCGGGCGTTTCTTTAAGCGGGTTCAGGGTTGCACCCTGAACCCGTTAAAACTTCCCCTCC
>JACRCJ010000225.1 GCA_016219075.1 Deltaproteobacteria bacterium
CTTCTGGACTCACGGATAGAAGAGCTTAAAAAGAAACGCGCGGCCGAATCGAAGGATGTGGCAAGCCGGCTTGAGGCCCTTAAAAAAGAGATCGGGAGCGCCAGGGTGCAGGCAAAACCCGCCGCCCAGGCAACGGAGGTACAGGAGGCCGGAGCAAGGGGCGGGATGAAAAGAGAGGACCTCGAGGCCAGGTACCCGGCGTACTTCAGCCTCATTCACGACAGGGTGCAGGACGAGTGGAGCATACACTCGGAAGACCTCAAGGACAGCAAGCTTTCCATCATAGTGTCGGTCAGGATAGCCAGGTCCGGAAAACTACTTGAGACCCATATCGAAAAGAGTTCCGGCGACTCTCACTTCGACGGGTCGCTCATAAAGGCCATCAGGAAGGCCGAGTTCCCCCCGCTGCCTCAGGACTTCGAGGGGGAGTTCCTTGAAACGGGCTTCAGGTTCTGCCCGGGCTGCAAATGAACATCCCCGGAGCAAGCTCCGGGGTATCTAAAAACAACCAACACCATTGTGAAGAAGGTTTTTTGTATTGGTTTTACAGAACACCAGGTCCATTGCGTAGCGAATGAAGGAGAGCGAGAGCAAGCCTCTGTATTTATTGCGCGCAAGCTTGCAAGCGACGAGCAATAGAGAGAGGCGCGCGGTAGCGCGCAAAAAGGCCCTTTTGTAAAGCGCAGCAAGCTACAGGGGTTTTACCCTAAAAAGAGAATAAAAAGACGCCCCGCGCCGCCTTATATCCCGGGTTACGGGGAGCCTGAGAGAGCGAATACCCGGGGGCCGGGCTTTTTGAGACCTGTTAGAAGAATAAAAAATTAATGAGACCTATCATCGCGGTTTTGACCATACTGGCCGTTTTTCTCTCAGGGGAAGCCCGCGCCAAGGTTTACATAGACCTATCGGCCCCTTCCGTACAGAAGATACCGATAGCGATCCAGGAGTTCAAGGACCTGGAGAGCACAATGCCTGCCGAGACCGTAAAGTCCGTCAGGGAAGAGCTTATGGACACTTTAAAGTCCGACCTCGCATTCTCCGGCTTCTTTAAGGTAGTCGACAAGGCGGCCTACATAGAACCCCCGACCGCGGGGCTCGCCGAAAACGAGACTAACTTCAAGGACTGGAGGGACTCCGGGGCCGACACCCTCATAAAGGCCGGGTTCACGGCCGGCAAGGACCGGCTTACAGTGGAGGCCAGGTTCTTCGACTGCTTCAAGGAAAAACAGATCGTCGGGAAAAAGTACATCGGCAACCCGGATAACCCGAGAAGGCTCATGCACTACTTCGCAGACCAGCTCTACGAGGAGCTTACCGGGAGAAAGGGCGTTTTCACATCAAGGATACTCTTCGTCTCGGCGCGCAGCGGCAACAAGGAGGTCTATCTCTCCGACTACGACGGCAAAAATACCGTACGGATAACCCGTAACGGGTCCATCAACCTCTCTCCGCAGTGGTCGCCGGACGGCAGGAAGATACTGTACATATCCTATAAGAAGGGGTCCCCGGCGCTCTACATGCTGGACCTCAAGACCGGGGAAGACAGGGCAGTGTCAAACAAACCCGGGATAAACATAGCGGGAAGGTTCTCGCCTGACGGCAACAGGATCGCGCTGACATTGAGCGGTAGTAAGTCCCCGGAACTCCACATAATAGACTTGAGAACCGGAGAAGACAGGCAGATGACCGACAACTTCGGGATAGATGTCTCGCCCGCATGGTCGCCGGACGGAAAAAGCATCGCGTATGTCTCGGATACTTCTGGAAATCCGCATATCTTTATGATAGACTTGGCGACTGCTAAGGGAAAAAGACTTACCTACGACGGGAAGTACAACTCAAGTCCAGCCTGGTCCCCTGACGGCAAGCTTATAGCCTTTTCCCGTTCCGACAGCGGAAAGTTCAACATCTGGGTCATGCGCCCCGACGGCGGCGGAGCAACGCAGCTGACCTTCAGCGGAAACAACAGAAGCCCGTCCTGGTCCCCCGACGGCAGACACATAATCTTCAGCTCCTCTTCAGGCGGGTCGTCCTCCCTGTACATAATGAACTCCGACGGCACAGGCGCGAGGAAGGTCACCACCGGAGCAGGCAACGAGACATCCCCGTCATGGTCGCCCTATCTGCAGTAGGATAAAACGGGCGCAGAAACGGCCATGCCGGTAACATTACAAATTACTAATCATTACTAATCACTCAAAGGAGGGTAACGATGAAAAGGAACTTTTTTAAACTACTACCCATACTCCTCGTCGGCTTTACGCTGACCTTGGGCTGCGGAAAAAAGATGGTAAGCGAGGACATCGCCGGCTCGGCGGCGGACGCGGATAAATCCGCCGAAGTGGTCTCGGATGAAAGACCGGCCACGGAACAGGTTCAGTCCTCCGACCTCCCGTCGGGTGAGGCGGTCCAGGCAGGGGCCGGGTACGCGTCGCTGTCACCCGGAGACGGCCTTACGGAACAGGCTGAAAAGAGCGGGACTCTCTTTGCCGTCCACTTCGATTACGACAAGTACATGATCAGGGACGAAGACAAACCGGTCCTCGACAAGAACGCCAAGTGGCTCAACCTGAACTCGAAGGTCAAGGTCACCATCGAGGGCCACGCCGACGAGAGGGGCGAAACCGAGTACAACCTCGCCCTCGGAGACAAGAGGGCCAGGAGCGTGAAGAAGTACCTCGAGACGCTCGGCGTCTCCGACGGCAGGCTTTCGACCATCAGCTACGGCGAGGAAAAACCGGCGGAACCCGGCCACGACGAGGCCGCATGGTCAAAGAACAGGAGAGCGGAGTTCAAGATAACCTCCAACTAATCACTCTTTCAGGAGAATGACCGTTCTATGAGCATCAATCCCTATAAACTCATCCTTCCCATTCTTTCGGCCGCCGCCACCTCGGTCATCATGACCGGGTGCGGCCCCGGTTTTCCCATAGTGACGAGGGAGCAGGAGACGCTCGAACAGAATGTGAACATGCTACTCAAGGAGAACGCCGCGCTTAAAAAGAAGGTGGACTCCATCTCGGGCGGAGGCTCCACGAGCCTGACCGAGATAAACAGGAGCCTCGACGAGCTGAAAAAGACGGCTGCGGAGACGAGCCTCGGTCTCGACCAGTTGCGCCAGGACTTCTCGTTCGTGCAGGGCAGGCTCGATGAGACCGGGCACGAGGGCGAGAAGTACAAGGACTCGATAAAGTCGGCCTCGGAGGCGCTACGCTCGGCCGACGCCAAGTTCGCCGACCTCGGGACCCACGCCGCCGAGACCGACAAGAAGCTTGCGGCCATATACGCGTCCATCGAGGCCCAGACCAGGACTACGGCCGAGGTGAAGGCGGGTTTGCAGTCCCTTGAGACGCGCACTACCTCACTCGAAGGGAGGCTCTCAGGCATTGATGCCGCGCCACGGGCCTCTCAGCCGAAACACGAGTCGAAACCGGAGCCCGAGGCCCTGTACCTGAAGGGGTATCAGGAGGTCCAGGACAAGAACTACGCCGCCGCCTCGGATACCCTGGCCGGCTTTCTCGCCGAGTACCCGGACCACAAG
>JACRCJ010000228.1 GCA_016219075.1 Deltaproteobacteria bacterium
CTTCCGGGTAACGGGGGGCCGAGCTCAGCCTGACAGCGCACCTTTCGTCAAAATACCTGAAGTCGAGGAGATAGATATCGACAACGCCTTTAAGTATCTCCGCCGTTTTTTCGCTATAGTAGGAGTTGCTGTTCCAGACCACCGGGATATCGGCCTTGCACGCCTTTAAGCTCCTGAGGATGCTGTAGAGATACGGCGTGGGCTCTCCCCCCACGAAGTTCACGTTCCTGCACCCTTCCTTCCATTCCTCTTCGATCCAGCGGGCGACCTCTTCCTCGGTCCACTCGTCCCCGAGTGCGGGGGTAACGCTGCCGGGCGCGTTCTGGCAGTAGGCGCACCTCATTGTGCACCCGGCGAAAAATACGGTGGCCGAAGGTATAAGCTCGTCCTCCTCGCCCATGTGGGTGTGCGCGCCGAATATCCTGGGCCTTATGCCGACCCCGCAAAAACCGAGCTCCCCGGATAATCTATTTACCCCGCATCTCCTGGTGCAGAGCTCGCAGCACTTAAGGATGTCTTCAACTTCCTTTATCTTTCTGTCGAGCGCGCCGGTCGCCTTTGAGGCCTGGAACCTCGGTTTTTTAATCCCTTGAAGTATCTTTAAATACTCCGGGAACGCTTTTTTAGCTCCCGCATCAAAGGCAGTCCTTATCATATTTTGACCTTGAACCCGCCGTACGGTTTAATTGGCAGACTGTTTTTCAACATCCTGTCAGTACGGCCTTCTTGTTGAAAATACCTCTTCAGGCCTGATGATGGATATGCACGCGTTCCCGCCAAGTATCTCAACGCGAACGACCTTATCCGGGCTCCCGAGGTCTACCTTCTCATCTATGAGCTCCGCAAGCTCCCTTATGATTTCTATGCTGTGGAGCTTCGTGTAGCGCCTTTTTTCCACCTTCATCGCCCACTTCTCACCTTTAAGTATCTTCCCTTTTTCCTTTCCGAGCGCCTTTTTCATCTCTTCCAGGGAGGCCGGGCACCATCTGTCGGCCGGGACCCATTTTATCGTATAGATTAAGAGCATGGGGTTTTCTTCATAGAGGGCCCTTACCTTTTTTATGACCTCCCTTGAGTCAAGGATGGTTTTAACCCCGCAGACCCCCCTTGCGACGGTCTTTTCCACAAGAGGGTTCTCGTCACCGAAACCCTTTATAAGTCTCGTTATCTCGTCTTTCGTCTGCCTGAAAGTCCTCCAGCTGTACGAGACAAGGAGGTTAAAGTCGTACGTTTTCACGGCCGCGCTTCCCTCTTCCACCTGACCACCTGTCCCTTCAATATCGCCCCCTCCTACTCCTTGCCCGCCTCCATCATCACAAGGTCCCATTCGTCTGTATTCCTGTCGTGCCTGATGATGTAGCTATAGCCGTCGTCAGCCTTGAGCTTGAAGTAGTCGTCGCCTTCGCCATACCACCGGTCAAGGACGTCTTCTACCTTTAAGACCTTCTTCCCTATAGTTAAAGAACGGGGCCTTTCGTCGGCCTTGTATCCCGAGTACGTCTCCACTTTTATAAGCGTTTTACCCATAGGCCCCTTTTAAACCTGCTCATAAGATGATATCTCTAAAAACCCGTATTTGTCAAAAAGGGTCAGGCAAGGCCCTTCTCCGCAGCATTACTCTTGAAAACATGGAGGGTTGGAAAATGCCCGGCCATGTGCTAACATCTGTGCATGGAACAGTCCCCCAATATGACGGATTATAAGAAGGAGTACGGGGAATTTTCTATTACCGTCCCCGAAAGGTTTTCGTTCCCCCTGGATGTCTTTGACAGATGGGGTAACGGGACAGCCCTCTTCTGGACGGACGGTATCGCCGAGAAGGCCTTTTCATTCAATGAACTCAAGGCCCTCTCATCTAAAGGGGCGGGCGCCTTTAAGAAAATGGGCATTAAAAAGGGAGACAAGGTCCTCGTCATGCTGCCGAATATCCCTGAATGGTGGGAGGTCATGCTCTCGCTTATGAGGCTGAACGCGATACCTATCCCTGCTACCACGCTCCTCACATCAAAGGATATCGAATACAGGCTGAAGGCCACGGAAATAAAGGCCGTCCTCGTCACTGACGAGGACCTCCCCAGGGCGCATGAGGCCGCAAATACAGTGGCAGCCGGGCCCTTGCTCATAACCGTAGGCGAAGGGGGGGACCCGTTGAATTACATAATAGAACGGGATAAGGCGCAAGCCTTCGAGGGCGAAAGGTCTTTTTCCGGCGAGCCTTCCATGATCTATTTTACCTCAGGGACAACAGGGCCTCCGAAGATGGTCGTCCATACACAGGCGTCTTACCCTCTTGCGCACCTTATAACAGGGAGATACTGGCTTGACCTGAGGCCGGGAGACGTCCACTGGAACATTTCGGACACCGGATGGGCAAAGGCGGCGTGGTCAAGCCTTTTCGGGCCCTGGCATATGGGGGCGACGATATTTTCTTTTTACAGAAAGGGGAAGTTTGACCCGCTTCTGACCATAAAGATAATGGAAAGCTACCCCGTCACCACATTCTGCGGACCCCCGACAGCCTACAGGATGATGGTCAAGGAATACCCCGGCAGGCTCAATCTAAGGGCCCGCCATTTCGTGGCGGCAGGGGAGCCTTTGAACAAAGAGATAATCGACATCTGGAAAGAGAAGACCGGAAGGTATATCTACGACGGCTACGGCCAGACCGAGACGGTTAATTTGGTGGCGAACTTCAGATGCCTTCCGGTGAAACCCGGCTCCATGGGTGTGCCTGTCCCGGGTTTTGTCGTGGGGATTATCGGTGAAAACGGCAACCCCGTCCCCTCAGGCATTGAAGGTGAAATAGGGATAAAGATAAGACCGGTTAGGCCTGTCGGGCTCTTCAGGGAATACTTGGGCAACCCCGAGGCGACGAAAAGCACGGTCAGGGGCGAGTGGTATCTGACGGGGGACAGGGCTACAAGAGACGATGACGGCTACTTCTGGTTTGTCGGAAGGGCCGACGACATCATACTCACGTCCGGGTACAGGATCGGGCCTTTTGAGATTGAGAGCGTCCTGATAGAACACCCCGCCGTAAAAGAATCAGCGGTAGTAGCAAGCCCGGACGAAGTGAGGGGTGAGGTCGTCAAGGCCTTTATAGTCCTGACAAAGGGCTTCAGCCCGACTGAGCCGCTTGCCAGGGAGCTTCAGGAATTCGTAAAAAAAAGGGCTACCCCTTACAAGTACCCGAGGAAGATAGAGTTCACGGACGAGCTCCCGAAGACGGTAAGCGGAAAGATAAAAAGGGGCGAACTGAAAAGGAAAGAGTTCAAAAGGTAGTCAGACGCCGCGTGCTTCAACTTGATTTACGGCTTTGTTTTTTCTGCCCTTCCGGATGTTTTTTAGCTCAATTTCAGCACGGTAGTAATATTACATATTCATTTCTGCTCTCCGAGGTGTTGCACCTCTTTTTGAACTGGCGTTTTGATGAGCGCCCATGCCAGCAGGGCGTAAACGCTTCCTTGCGCCGGCCGTGCCTGCCTCCGGCATTGCGAGAGTATCTCACCGGACCCGGGTAAACCGGCGACCTCCGACATAGTCGCTCCGGCTGGGTCCGGATATTTTTCAATCTTCACGGCAAGCATGTCTTCTCAATCACTTTTGCAGCTATCATCTCCAGCGGGAGAACCGCGTCCACCGCGCCTTTTTTTATCGCCTCCTTAGGCATGCCGAACACCACGCACGACTCCTCGTCCTGGGCTATGTTGAACGCCCCCGACTGCTTCATCTCCAGCATGCCGTGGGAGCCGTCATCGCCCATCCCGGTCAGTATTACGCCTATCGCGTTCTTCCCGGCGTGCTCTGCCGCTGAGCGGAAGAGGACATCTGCCGACGGACGGTGGCGCGAGACAAGCGGACCATCCTTTATCTCGACATAATACCGCGCTCCGCTTCTTTTAAGTATCATATGGCGGTTTCCTGGAGCTATAAGCGCGCGGCCCCTTATAAGGGAGTCGTTATCCTCCGCCTCCTTAACCGAGATGCCGCAGATACTGTCGAGCTGCCTGGCAAAGGCCGTTGTGAACTTTTCAGGCATGTGCTGGACGACGGCTATGCCCATCGCATCAGGGGGCATGGCGCGCAAAAAGACCTTAAGGGCCTCTGTTCCGCCTGTCGATGCGCCCACGACCACGACCTTCTCGGTGGTCTGGATCATGGACTTTGACACGCGCGACCTCGCCAGCACCGCGTCTGCCGTGATTTTCGGCGGCACAGGGGGGTGAGTTGACCGGGGCTTGAGCCTGGCAGAGGCAGCGGCCTTTACCACGTTGCAAAGGATTACCCCTGACTCCTCGAAAAACTGCTTTGCCCCCAGATGCGGCTTCTGGACAATATCAACCGCGCCGTACTCAAGGGCCTTCAATGCAGTCTCGGACCCGCTCTCAGCGAGACTCGATATGATGACGACCGGGATAGGGTGCTGCTTCATTATCTTCTGAAGGAAGGTAATGCCGTCCATGCGCGGCATTTCAATATCGAGCGTGATCACGTCGGGGGCGGCTTCCCTGATCTTTTCTGCGGCTGCAAAGGGATCGGAGGCCGATGCGACCACCTCAAGCCCGGCGTCGGATGATATGACCCTCGCGAGGGTCTGACGCACAACGGCCGAATCGTCTACTATCAGGACCCTTATCTTTTTTTGCATGATTTTAATGGTGAGAGGTGT
This sequence comes from Deltaproteobacteria bacterium, assembly GCA_016219075.1. Lineage (GTDB taxonomy): Bacteria > Desulfobacterota > GWC2-55-46 > GWC2-55-46 > GWC2-55-46 > JACRCH01. The sequence goes on from JACRCJ010000228.1 coordinate 4,670, forward strand.
TTTATCAGGCGCTCTGCTGCTTGTTCAGCCTCTTTACGAACACTTCGCCTGTATTGGAAACGAACATGATCTTGCGTCCGCTGTTTCCGCCAGCGTCCCGGCTCATGATGCCGATCTTCTCGTCAGCGAGCATCTTATCGGCCAGAAAGGTGTTGCGCTCGCCGATGTTCAGCAGCCCGCTTGAGGTCTCCAGCATGCTTGACCCGCCGAAAACCTTCGCCATGAGGTTTTCTTTCCTGCATCCCAGCGCAATCATCTTTTCGATCAGCATCGGTA
>JACRCJ010000032.1 GCA_016219075.1 Deltaproteobacteria bacterium
CTGGCCACCACGAGCGTTTTTGTCGAGGACGAGTGGAAGGCGATAGAGGCGGCCAAGCGGTACTACGCCGAGGTGATGATGCCCTTCAGGACCACCATAAGAAAGCACATCGAGAAGTTCGAGCGGTACCCGATAGAGACTATCGCGCCGAGCCACGGCCCGGTCTACAGGAGCGCCGATAACATCATCAAGGCGCACCGCGACTGGGTCTCCGAGAGGGTCTCGAACACGGTGCTCCTCCCTTACGCCACCATGCACGGCTCCACCGAGCTGATGGTCGATTACCTGACCGAGTCTCTCGCCTCGAAGGGCATAGGGGTAGAGAGGTTCAACCTCGCGGTCACCGACACCGGAAAGCTCGTAATGTCGCTGGTGGACGCGGCCACGATCGTCATAGGCTCTCCTACGGTACTGACCGGGGCGCACCCCTCGGTCATCTCGGCGGCGTTTCTGGTGAACGCTTTGAGGCCAAAGCTCAAGTTCGCCTCCGTCATCGGCTCGATGGGGTGGGGAGGGAAGATGGTCGAGCAGATAACCGCCACCATCGCCAACCTCAAGGTCGACCTCATCGCTCCGGTCGTTGTCAAGGGGAGGCCGAGGGAAGACGACTACTCAGCGCTTGAAAAGCTCGCCAGCGAGATAGCTTTGAAGCACAGGACGAACAATATCATCTAAGGCGGGCTATCGAATGAAATCGTACCGTAAGGAGCTCTTTTTCAATGTGCCGTCGAGGCGGGGGTTCGTCAACATCACCCCTGAGGTCGAAAAGTGCGTGAAGGAGAGCGGGGTCAAGGAGGGGCTTGCGCTCGTCAACTCGATGCACATAACCTCCTCGGTCTTCATAAACGACAACGAATCGGGGCTCCACCACGACTACGAGGTCTGGCTTGAAAAGCTCGCCCCGCACGCGCCCATTTCCCAGTACCGCCACAACGACACCGGTGAGGACAACGCTGACGCGCACCTTAAAAGACAGGTCATGGGAAGGGAAGTCGTCGTGGCAATAACAAAGGGCGAGCTGGATTTGGGCACATGGGAGCAGATATTCTACGGCGAGTTCGACGGCAAAAGAAATAAACGGGTGCTCGTGAAGATAATAGGGGAGTGAGAGGGGAGGGGCGTTTACGGTTAAGAAAACGCCCCCGGCTCTATTTAAGCCTTCCTGAATGGGTGTGCACTCCGCAATCCCGTAGCGTTAGCGTTGGGTCAAGGAGTGGCAAATATAAATGATTTTTCCGTACCATCAAAATTCTCCGTTATTTATGGCGGAGAATTTTAATTTTTTAACGCTCTGAAAACCCCGGGGACTTTAACCGGGGAGGGTTCATTATCTTGGGGGTCGAGGCCTTCTCTGTCTCTTAGGCCCGGCGCTACGGGCCGGTTTCATAGCCTCTTTCATGACAGCAACTATTTTAAAACTGCGGCTCCCCGTCGATTATCAGCGCGGTCCTCTCTTCCCGTTTTATCACTTCAAGGGTCGGCCTGTAGAATATGAAGTCCTGATGGAAGGGTACCGAGACCCTGCCGCCGAAGGACGCGTTGTCGCCCAGCGCTATGTGAACGGTGCCGAGTATCTTTTCGGTCTCAAGGATGTTGTCCGGCCTTGTCGCCTTGTCGTTGGTGCCTATGCCGAGCTCGGCGATGTTGCCCATGAGCGGGTGTACGGCGAGCTTTTCCCGCAGGACCTCCGCGTACTTCTCATTTCCGATGACCTTCACGACCCTGCCCTTGGCGACCTCAAGGGTTATGGACTCCCTGAGTTTTTTCGTGGGAGACCATTCAAGGATAAGGGTCCCTTCGGCCGTGCCCTCGACCGGGGCTAAAAACGCCTCTCCGGCCGGGAGGTTCCCGAAAGAGCCGGGGGTTGTCAGTATGCCGGTGTCGGGCTGGACTTCGCGCCTCTGCATAGAAAATGTTATCGAAGTGCCGTTGTGTGAAGTGACTACCACGGTATCCCCGCCCGTCATCATCTCCACAAGCCTGTTGGTGCGTGACGCGACCGCGTTCCAGTCGGCCGTCATCGCTCCTTCGAGCATGAACCTCTCGAAAAGGGGCATGCTCGCGTAACGCACCTTCTTGAGGCGCGTTAGATAGCTCCTGAAACGGGTGTGGGAGGTGGAGAAGTTCGAGAGCGCTATTACGA
>JACRCJ010000229.1 GCA_016219075.1 Deltaproteobacteria bacterium
GCCGCCAAAGACCCCTTAAGCGTAGAGGTCCTGTCTATGGCGTAGATGGACCTGAACTTCTCATCCCCCTTGCCGCTTATGCCGGTGTCCACGAGGATGTTCTCGGCGCCGGTCCGTATAAGAAGGGGGTTGATGCCGAGCGGGACCCTGTTTTTCTCATCCGGCCGGCTCGTCTTCTCCCAGAGCGTCCTGGGTACGACCCCGAAGACCGCCCCGCCGTCGAGCCTGAAGACCCCGTCACTCAAAGAATAAAGTTTGAAGTCGCCCAATTCCATAGGTTACCGGCCTTTCGGTGTTGAGTTGAATGGGTATGCCGCTCCGCAATCCCGGCGCGGTAGCGTCGGGTCAAGGAGTGGCAAATACAAATGGTTCTTTCTTGCCATTGAAATCCTCCGGAGCTTTTAGCCCGGGGAGGGTTCATATCGGGTGACAGTTCCGTTCAAGAAGCCCCTTTCCTCGCGGAAGAAGGCGGATGTGGATGAAGTAAAAAGGAGGTCCGGCGAAAAATCCAGGTATCATATACAATTAAAGTCTCAATCGGTTTTTTTGTCAATTTTTAAATTTCCCGGCGGCCTCAAGCTTTAAGTAGCCGGGCGGCGGATAAGCCGAGGGAGGGTTCATTAAATCCCGGACCGGCCGATAAGTAAGAGAGGGCTGTTGACAGGCCCCCGTATCGCTGTGATAATAGGTAGAATCAAAAAGGCACGGGAAAAACCGATGAGCGAACCGCTTGGACAGAGGAATACGAAGATAGTCGCGACACTCGGGCCCGCCACAAGCTCGCAGGCCTCCATAGAAGAGCTCATACTGGCCGGGGTCAATGTGGTCAGGCTCAATCTTTCCCACGGCACGCGCTCTGAGCACGGCCGGGTGATATCATATGTCCGCGAGGTTTCGTCCCGGCATGAGATCCCGGTGGCGATACTGCTTGACCTTCAGGGGCCGAGGATCAGGACCGGGCTCCTAAAGGGCGGACAGGTTGAGCTTGTGCCGGGCCAGTCCGTAACCATCAGCGCGCGCAAGCCCTACGGGGATAAAACCGTAATCTCCACGACATACGCGGACCTCTACAGGGACGTGGCCCCCGGCGACAGGATACTGATGGACGACGGGCTCATTGAGGCCCGCGTACGGAAGGTCGATGGCGCGGATATAGAGTGCGAGGTAGTCTACGGAGGGGTCCTCAAGGAGCACAAGGGAATGAACCTGCCCGGAGTGAATGTGAGCGCGCCGAGCATGTCGGACAAGGACAGGGAAGACCTCGACTTCGGGATAGAGAACGGGGTGGACTTCATAGCGCTCTCGTTTGTGAGGAAGGCCGCCGACATCTTCGAGCTAAAAGAGCGGCTCAAGCAGAAGAACGCCGACATCCCCATAATAGCGAAGATAGAGAAGGCGGAGGCTATAGAGAACCTTGACGCCATCCTCGAGGAGTCGGAGGGGATAATGATAGCGAGGGGGGACCTCGGCGTGGAGCTTTCGCCCGAGGTGATACCGGTATTGCAGAAGAAGCTGATATCCAGGGCCAACGAGGCCGGTAAGGTCGTCATAACCGCCACCCAGATGCTCGAATCGATGGTCGCCAACCCCAGGCCCACGAGGGCCGAGGCCTCTGATGTGGCAAACGCCGTCTTCGACGGCACCGACGCCCTGATGCTCTCCGGAGAGACGGCCGTGGGCAGGTACCCGGTAGGGGCCGTGGAGATGATGTCAAAGATAGCCGGGGAGGCCGAGGAGGCCGCCATGGCCCAGAAGCACTTCCTGAGGAGGAGAAAGGCCGCGGCCGGGTCGTTCGCCCAGGCCGTCGCGTTCGCGGCCCACGCCGCGAGCGCCGAGGTCGGCGCGAAGGCCATAGTCGTCTTCACGCAGACCGGGGAGACCGCCAAGATAATATCCAAGACAAGGCCGGCCTCTCCGATAGTGGCCTTCACCCCGATAGAGAAGACATGGAGGCGGATGTCGATAAACTGGGGCCTCCGGCCGTTTCTGATAAAGTTCGGAGGACACACGGACGAGATGATCTGCAGGGGAGAGGCGGCGCTTCTGAACTACGGGCTTGCGGACTTCGGCGACACCATCGTCATAGTCTCCGGGACAAAGGTCGGGATGAGGGGCGCAACTAACATGATGAAGATAGACTGGATAGGGAGCGAGGAGTGCAAGCTCTATATCAAGAAGGAGGAGGGGTAACCGGGGCCTGCGCTCCCTCCTCGGCCCTTTTTTTGTCTTCGGCGGCGTTCTTGTTTCCAGGGTCGAGCTCCACGGCCGCCAGAACCCTACCCCCAAGAAACGCACGGCCACGCGTAAAAAGCTCTTTGGCAAAGGGCCGGATTAAGTTTTTTTACGGTCGGTTAAGCACCAACAAAATGTCAGGGTTCAGGTTGCAAACCTGAACCCGCTTAAAGTCTTTGTCTTTCAAAACCCAGCGGGGCGCAGGGTGAGGGTACTGGCGTACGGCGAATTAAAAGCCGACCCTATAACTGTAAACTATACATAAGCCAGATGAGGTCTTTTAAAATTGCCCACCGCACGGTGGGGCGCGAGCGGGGAGGAATTAAGCGCAGCGGTTAAGCGGGCTCTTCTCCGGGGGCGGAGAGGCGGAAAGCCGCCAGAACCCTACCCCCAAGAAACGCACGGCCACGCGTAAAAAGCTCTTTGCAGGAGAGCATCATGCTTCGTTTTTGTATTTTGTTCTTTTAAACAATACCCAGGGGCATTGCGGAGTGAGCCTAAAGGAGAGAGAGCGAGCAAGCCTCCGTATTTATTGCGAGCGAGCTTGACAGCGAACGGAGCAATCGCCCCGAAACGCACGGCAGTGCGGAAAAGACTCTTGGCACAGTGGCCGGATCAAGTCTTTTTCAATCGCTTAAGCACCAACAAAATATCAGGGTTCAGGTTGCAAACCTGAACCCGCTTAAGGAAAAAAAAGGGCGGCCCCCGCGAAAAAGGGGGCCGCCCTGAGTTTTCCA
>JACRCJ010000033.1 GCA_016219075.1 Deltaproteobacteria bacterium
GCGTTTTTAGTCATTCCTCCGGCCCTTTTCAGATAATTAGAGACCGTCGAGGTGTCTCTATAGACGAACGCGGTCTGGTTGTATACTGACCCGACCACCTGTACCTGCGCCGGGGTCTCCGGTATCGTCAGCGTATCGTCTTTTTCGAGCACGAGGTCCGAAGGCGACCCCTTGAACTTATCCGTACTGTCGAGCCTGATGGATATCCTCCCGAGGGCGCGGGCCGCTTTCATCCTGGCCAGAAGCGTCTTTCTCTGTGCGAAGACGATCTCCTGCTGTCTTACATCCTCAGGGGAGAGGGCGGCCTGTACGGTCTGAGCCGACAGTGAGAAGAGTTCCGTTTCAAGCCTGCCTACGGCTTCATCCAGCTGCCTCTGCTGAAGCTCCCTGACGGACTCGCGCGCAAATACCGCACCCTTGAGGTAGGCGGCCTTCGTAAACCCTCCGGCCCGTTCTATAAGCGAAGATATCGTCTCGCCCTTGAGTACCGTGTATGTGCCCGGGAACCGCACCTCCCCTCTTATCTGGACGGTACGGTAAAGGTCCCACTCCGGGACCGGTCTGATGAGCAGGAAGTCGTCTTTTTTAAGCTCAATATTGTTCTTAGGGTCGCCTTCGAGGGCCCGCCTGAGGTCTATTTTGATCTTTTCGGTGACCGGCCCGCCCTGCGTTACGCTCACCCTGGTAAGCTCGGCGTCCTCGGTGTAGGCGAAGTACTTAAGCCCTCCGGCCATCTCGATAAGGTCCCTGACAGTCATGCCGGCCCCGATCCCGTACTCGCCTCCCCTGTGGACGGCGCCCGACAGCCTCACGAAGCCGGTCTCGCTGACAACGGAGAATACCGCAAGGAGGTCTCCGGGCTGTATCCGCATATTCTCAGTGGCCGGCTCATCGAGAGTGGACTCGATGATAATGTCCCTGTTGTTGTCCACGACGCGGTTTATCCGGAGCCTTCCCTTGAAGGCTATATCGTTGAGCCCTCCGGCCGCCGCAATGAGTTCTCCGACGGTGGATTCGCCTTTAAGTTCGTAGATGGCCGGCGATCTTACAAAGCCGGATATGCCGGCCATGGGGCCTGCCGGGGGGATGAAAATAACGTCTTCGGGCTGAAGTCTTATATCATTGGTCTTGTCGCCCCTGAGGAGAAGATCGTACATGTCGAAGTGAACAAGGGTCTTGCCCGCGCGTTTTACCTGTATGTCGCGCATGGAGCCGACCTTACTGGGCCCTCCGGCGGCGAAAAGGGCGTTTATGAGGGTTGATAACGAGGAAAGCGTGTAGCTGCCGGGCCTCTGTGCCTTGCCGACGACGAATACGCGCATCGACCTCAATGAGCCCATGCTGACATTCATCTTGACTTCCGAGGGCTTGTAGTAGCGGCTCAGTTCAAGGTCCAGAAAGGTCTTCGCCTCCGCGAAACTGAGCCCGGCCAGATGGAGCACGCCTGCCTGAGGGAAGTTTATCTTCCCCTCACGGTCGAGGGTGGCGGTGAACTCGGCGGTAATCTTGCCCCAGAGGTTGATAACGATCTGGTCTCCGGGGCCGAGTATGTAGTCGGGGCCTACGGGAACGGTATCTACGGGAGCGAAAGTGGAGGGCACTCCGGTGAAGAGGTCGTAGCCGAACTGTTTGATGGGGTGATTTTTCCCGGCGGCGTACTCCTCGAAAGCCGAGGCCTGCACGCTCTGATCGGAAGCGCCCGAAATAGCGGCATAACCGAAGATGCCGGCGGCCAAACAGAAGCATGCCAGGATGTTAAAAAAGCGTCTCAGATAGTCCACTTAATATCTCGTATCTTCTCAAACGGCAAGACCTGTTGGATTTTGGCGCTGGTTCAAGCCCGCGGGCACGGACCCCCGGGCATAGTTGTGTCGTCCGTCCCGGCTCAGTGAAGAGAGGATGGAAGATAAGAAAAAAGCAGAAAAATGATATTATAAGATAAGAAAAAGAGTGCTGGTTGTCAATTGAAAAAACCTTTAAAAGGCCGATGTCCTATGCTTTACAGGATACCGCAGGCCCGGTGAAGCTCAATACTCGATACTCGCCCGGAGCAGTATACCATTATTTGCCGTCGGGACAATAAAAAACGAGATGTCATCCGCGCTCTCTTCCGTGTCTACTGCCGCGGCGCTCAGATACGCCAGATACCAGCCGAGCATAACCTGGGAAAGGTAGTGTCTGTCGTCGTTTACGCGCGTGGCTGCAGGAAGCGCGGAAATCGTGTATAATAGAGCTTTCATGCAGGGGTCGTCCTGCATCCGGGCCGCAGTTATGAAAGGGACCGCGCCCACAAAGGCGTGCCCGCTGAGGCCGTTCCGGTCAGCAAAGGGCCTCCACTGAGAGCCGCCTTCGTTCGGACGGCTTGCCCCGGTGAGGCTCCGGATAAAAAGGCCCGCGGGCCCGCCCACCAGCAACGCACGGAGCGACTTATCAGCCCACTCTCCGGCGGGGGTCTTCTCATCCAGAATCATGTGCGCCCCGAAAAGGACCGGAAGAGCCACAATGAGCTCTCCGGGTGCGCGTAATACCTTTGATGCGCCGTTGGTCCACCTGCTCTTTATATCATCCCGATAGTACTCCTGAAACTCCCTGTCGATGTCTGTGTTGGCGAATATGCCGGAGACGGCCCCGACACCCACGAGGCTCATTATGTTATCCGGGTCGAGATAGAACCTCCTGTAGTCGCCCTTGAGGACCCGTGCGTCGCGTTCGAGTCTCAGGGTGAGGCTCTCCTCCCCCCGGCAAAGAGGCGGAAGGAGAAAAACTGCGGCTAAAAGGACAGTTA
>JACRCJ010000230.1 GCA_016219075.1 Deltaproteobacteria bacterium
CCTGGGAGCGGTAAAAGGTCTTTCAAAGGTGAAGATAGGCATAAAGGTAAAACTCGCGTTGATACTCTCGACGCTATTGTTCCTGACGGCTTCGCTGTTGGGAGCGGTCCTGATATTCCATCAGAGGGTCTCTCTGGACTCCCTCATGCGTTCGATGGCAGGCACCATCACCGGGGAGTTCGCCGGCAACTCCAAGATACCGCTGATGCAGAAAGACAGCCTGGCGATGAACCTCCTTATACAGAATATCCTCAAGAACCCGGGCATAACCGACGCATACATCCTGAACCACGACTTGACGATAGAGGGGCACAAGGACCTGATAGAGGTCGGGCACGACTACTACAGGAGCAAGAAGATATTCTCTACCGTTGGCCCCCCGCCGTGGGTAGCCGAGTCGGAAGGGACCATAACCTTCGTCTCGCCGATAGTCTTCAAGCAGACGACGGTCGGGTACGCCGTAGTCCTTTTTTCAAACGAGTTTATCCGCGAACGGGTCCAGGTGGCGGTCAGAAGCGTCGTGCTCGTGGCCGGGATAGCGATAGTAATCGTCTCGCTGGTCTCCATCCCGATGGCCTCGGGGCTCCTTCGCCCGATATTCAGGCTCTTCAAGGGCACAAAGGAAATTTCGATCGGGAACTTCGACTACCAGATACCGGAGAAGAGCAACGACGAGATGGGGGACCTCGTCAGGTCGTTTAACATGATGGCCTCGGAGCTTAAGAAAAAAGAGGTCCTGAAGGGCATCTTCGACCGCTATGTCAGCCCCCAGGTGGCAGATGAGATACTGAAGGAGCCGGACAAGATAAGGCTCGGAGGGGAGCGCAGAGAAGTCACTGTCTTTTTCGCCGACATAAGGGGCTTCACTTCCCTTTCGAGGAAGATGCTCCCGGAACAGACCGTCGAGATGCTCAACAGGTACTTCACGCTCCTCACCGAGATAATATTCCGTTTCGAGGGGACGGTCGATAAGTTCATAGGCGACGCCGTGATGGGCATCTTCGGCTCGCCGATAAAGAGCGAGAGCCACCTTGAGCAGGGAGTCAAGGCGGCCGCGGCCATTAAAAAGGCGATAGAGACCGTCAATGTCTCGAGGAGATCGAAGGGCCTCCCGCCTATCCAGATGGGCCTCGGCGTGGACTCCGGAGAGGTCATCGTCGGGAACATGGGCAGCAAATCGAGGACCGAGTTTACGGCCGTCGGCGATTCGGTGAACATGGCCTCGAAGCTTGCTGACATGGCCGGGGGCGGAGATATAATCATCACGGAACCGGTCTATGAGAGGTTAAGGGACAGGATAGCGGCCGTGCCGATGCCCGGCGTCGTTATAAAGGGTTTTGAACAGCCGTTGATGCTTTACAGCCTCGTAGACCTGAAAGGCCCGTGGAAGCAAGAGGTGGAAGAGATTGTCGGGAACGCCGTTAAACAGCTTGAGAGCGAAGGTTTTGTGCCGTAGGCTACTGCCGCTGGCCCTCCTTTTCGTCCTCGCCGGATGCGTCCAGCTCACCCCGCGCTACATGCAGGCGGGGGGCTATGACCAGGCCCAGATGCTCTATGAGAGCGGCCGGTTGGACGAAGCCCGCAGGAAGGCCCAAGAGGTGCCTGCCCGGTCCCCCGACTTCAAGGCCGCCAGAAGGCTCGTCGGCGAGATAGACGCCGTCTCGGCCCAGCTCTCCAGAAGGCACATGGAGCTCGCCGACGATTACGAGAAGGCCGGGATATACGCCAGGGCTATCGATGAGTACGAGACGGCGCTTAAGTTCAACCCGGCCAACACCTTTGTCAAAAGCAGGATAGCGACGGTCCGCGACGCCATAAGGGAGGGCAGGAGGCTGGACACCGATAAGTCCGACTTCAAAGTCAAAAAAGCTGATAAGGAAGACCCGGAGGTCGAGGCCAACAACCACTACATCCAGGGCAAGCTCTACCTTGAGTCCAACGCCTACGCCAGGGCCATCGAAGAGTTCTCCTCAGTCCTCAAATATGTCCCGGCCTACATGAACACGAAAGAGCTTCTGGCCCGCTCGATCAGGGAGAGGGACCTGGCCGTCGACAGGCATCTCAAAACGGGGATAGGGTTCTTCGAGAAAGAGGAGATGGAGAAGGCGATAAGGGAGTGGGAACTGGTCCTTGAGCTCGACCCCGCGAACAAGGACGCCCTGGACTACAGGTACAGGGCCGAGATGATCCTTGAGAGGCTCAGAAAGATAAGGGAGAAGACCACGGTGGAGCGCCCGCTTTGACGCGCCGGCGGGGACTTTCCCCTGCTCAGTCGCCGCGGACGCCTCGGGCAGGTTCGTCTGTACGCGAACCGTGACTCAAACAATGTCCCGGCCTGCTCTATCGGCTCAAACGGCGCGCTTACGGCTGTAGCGGGTTCTCCGTTTGCGGCAGGGACAAACCCAATTTCCGTCACCACCGTCGGAAGCATTCGGTAGCAAAGACCAGAGCCTCTTGCAGGCAGACCGAAAGACCAATGAGATGAGAGGGGCCGCGCCCGTCAGGGTCGCGGCCCCTTCTTTTTTCCGAAAAGCCTCAAGACAACAGTACCCCCCTCCTCAAAGCCACCTCTTTCCGGAGAGTTAAAGATAGGACCGTTGAGCGGTTTTGTCTTATTGACGGCCTCAAGGCCCCGCGTATCACAGTGATACGGAGGGTGTTTTTTTACCCCCTTGCCCTCTGCCTCTCTTGCCGGGTGGGCCGCCCCTCCTTCTCTTTGCCCGCAGGAGTGGCGGCCTTTTAAAAAAATAACTGCCGGGGGGCCGTATTTCCGCTTTTTCGCGGGAATTTATACCACCTTGAAAACCGTCCTGTTTTATTTGATTTTAAGCCGAAAAATACCGAGATTTCGCTTGACAAAAAATAGGAGCGGGAATATAGTTAGCGGGTATTGTGGTATAAAGTGGTATAAAGTGGTATAAGCTCTCTTCCGGTGGAATAAAGCGCATATCTTAAAGGTGAAAAATGTTCAGAGGCAGGTTCGAACATTTAATCGACTCCAAGGGAAGGCTCAGCATCCCGTCGAAGTTCAGGGAGACCCTGAACGAAAGGTACGACTCCCGCCTCGTCATAACGGCATACGACAACTGTCTGATAGCATATCCGTTCGCGGAGTGGCAGGTACTTGAGGAGAAAGTAGCTTCAATGCCGGAATTTAAAAAGGACACCAAGGCCTTTTTAAGGTTCTTCTATTCAAGCGCCGCGGACTGCGCCATCGATAAGCTCGGCAGGGTCCTCGTCCCGCAGGCATTGAGGGACTACGCCAGGCTTGAAAAGGATGTGATCCTTATCGGGGCCCTGAAGCACGTGGAGATATGGAGCAAGACGCTGTGGGAGCAGGCCGAAGCCCAGGCCTCTCAGGAAGAGATCGTAAACACGCTGGAGAGGCTTGGACTATAGGATGGAGTTCAGGCATACCTCGGTCATGCCCCGCGAGGTCGTCGAATACCTCGGGTGCCGCGACCGCAGAACCTATGTGGACGGCACGCTCGGCGGGGGCGGACACACCCTCGAGATCCTCAAAGCCAGCGGGCCCACGGGCCGCGTGATAGGTATAGACCGGGACAAAGTGGCGATAGAGGCGGCCTCGAAGGCCCTTGCGGAGTACGGCAACAGGGTGAAGCTCGTAAGGGGGAACTTCAGGGACCTGCCGACGATACTCGCAGAGCTCAACGCCGGCCCCGTAGACGGGATAGTCCTTGACCTCGGGGTCTCGTCATACCAGCTGGACAGCCCGGAGCGGGGTTTCAGTTTCAGGTTCGACTCCCCCCTCGACATGAGGATGGACACCGGGGCCGCTCTTACGGCCCGGGACCTCGTGAACACCCTCGACGCCAGGGAGCTTACGCGGATATTCAGGGAGTACGGCGAGGAGAGAGAGGCCGGAAGGATCGCCAGAGCGATAGTGAGGGCCAGGGAAATCGCGCCCGTTGAGACGACCGGGGACCTGGTGAGGATAATCGAGGAGACTATCCCCAAAAGGTTCCAGCCGAAAAACATACACCCTGCCACGCGGGTCTTTCAGGCGTTGAGGATAGCTGTAAACGACGAGCTTGAAAGCGTGGAGCAGGGGATCAAGGGCGGCATAGAGTCACTTGAAAAAGGCGGGAGGATGGTGGTCATATCATTCCACTCGCTTGAAGACAGGATAGTGAAGAACGCTTTCAGGGAATCTTCGACAGGGTGCGTATGCCCGCCGAGAGTCCCGATATGCGTCTGCGGAAGAGTGCCTGTAACGCGGGTCCTGACGAAAAAGGCCGTCATGCCGTCGGACGAAGAGGTCTCCGGGAACCCGAGGTCGCGTAGCGCCAAGCTCAGGGCGGTAGAGAAGCTCTGAGAGGAGGCGGCAGAGCTTACGGAGGAGATATGTCACAGACGATCATAAAGAAGATGGGTCTGGCGGGCCCCGGCGTCCTGACGGCTCAGGACGTCAGGACGAGAAGGAATGTGAGGGACTTGAGCTTTCTGTACCTCGCCATGCTGACGGCGCTGGCCATGCTCCTCATAGCGGGGGCTTTCCTCTGGTCGAGGCTGACGGTGGTGAACCTCGGGTACGAGATCTCGAAGGCCAGCACTTCGCGCTCCGCCCTTCTGGAGCAGAACAAGCGCCTTAAGTTCGAGTTCATGGAACTGAAGAGCCCCGAGAGGATCGAGAGGATCGCCTCCGGAGAGCTTTCGCTGGTGCATCCGAAAGGCGAGCAGATAATAAACATAAGATGAGAAGAAGAGGGACAAAAAGTTCTTCTGAAAACCTGAACAGGCGAATCTACTGGGTCCTCGGCCTCTTCTTCGTCTGCTTCTCGGCCATCATATTCAGGGCGTTCCAGCTCCAGGTCATGGACGCCAGGGACCTGAAGGCCAGGGCGATGAGGCAGCACAAGAGGACATTCAATGTCCAGTCCAAGAGGGGCGACATCTATGACCGGAACTTGAAGGAGCTCGCCGTAAGCATCGAGGTCGACTCGGTCTACGCCCAGGCCGGAAAGATAGATTCGCCGGGGGAGGCGGCCAGGACTCTGGCGCCGGTCCTCTCGATGAACAGGCGGGAGCTTGAGAAAAAGATAAGCTCCGCCGCCAACTTCGTATGGCTTAAAAGGCAGGTGGACCTCAAGGACGAAGAGAGAAAGGCCCTCTCCGGGATCGAAGGCGTCGGGATAACCAGGGAGAGCAGGAGGTATTACCCCAACCGCCAGCTCGCCGCCAACCTCATAGGCTTTACCGGGCTCGACGCCAACGGCCTTGAGGGCATAGAGCTGCACTACGACGGGTTTCTCAGGGGCGCGTCGCACAAGTTCGTGGGTGAAAAGGACGCCAGGGGAAGGCTGATGGTCTTCGAGGACTTCGACAAGACCGTCCCGATGGAGGGGATGGAGGTCGGCCTGACGATAGACAAGACCATACAGTATGTGGCGGAAAAGGCCTTGATGAAGGCCGTTGAGTCCTCCGGGGCAAAGGGAGGAGAGGCGCTGGTCATGAACCCGATGACCGGCGAGGTGCTCGCGATGGCGAGCATGCCGACCTTCGACCCGAACGATTTCTCGTCAACGACCCCGAGGCACTGGAGGAACAGGGCGGTAACGGATGTATTCGAGCCCGGCTCGGTATTCAAGCTCTTTCTCATCTCCGCGGCCCTGGAAGAGAACGCCGTAAAGACCCATGACGGGTTCTTCTGCGAGAACGGCAGCTACGGGGTGGCGGACAGGGTGTTCCACGACCATGACAAGTACGGGTGGCTCACCGTATCCCAGATACTGAAGTACTCAAGCAACATCGGCTCGGCGAAGATAGCCGACAGGCTCGGCAAGGACCAGCTCTACAGGTACCTGAAGGCGTTCGGGTTCGGGGAAAAGACCGGGATAGACCTGCCGGGGGAATCGGCCGGGTCCTTAAGGCCGCTTAAGAACTGGTCTGATGTGACGCTTGCGACCGTCTCGTTCGGCCAGGGCGTCTCTGTCACCGGGCTTCAGCTCATAACGGCGCTCTCGGCCGTGGCCAACGGCGGGTTTCTCATGAAACCCTATGTCGTCAGGTCGGTGCGGGACGCCAACGGCAATGTGGTCTCTGAGACCGACCCCACGATAGTCAGAAGGGTCGTCTCTGAAGAGACCGCGAGGAAGATGACCGATATGCTCATAAGCGTCACGCACGAGGGGGGGACCGGAGTAAAGGCCTCCTTTGAAGAGTTCGAGGTCGCCGGAAAGACCGGCACCGCGCAAAAGCCGGACTTCAAGCGCGGCGGCTACATGAAGGACGAGTTCGTGGCGTCGTTTTTCGGTTTTGTCCCGGCGCGCTCCCCGAGGCTCGCGATATTCGTCGCGATAGACGAGCCCAGGGGCGAGCACTACGGCGGAACGGTAGCCGGCCCGGTCTTTAGAGAGATAGCCGAAAAGAGCCTCTCTTACATGGGCGTTTTCAGGGAAAGACCGGCCTCCCGGGAGCTTAAGTTCACGGAGGCGAAAGCCTCAAAGGGGGCTTTGGCGCCCGCAGGCGACTCGGAGTTCGGCCCCGCGGCGGTCCCCGACTTTACGGGAAAGACCGTAAGGAGCGTTTTGAGGATGGCGAAGGGGAGGTCTTTCGACGTCAATGTGATGGGGAGCGGAAAGGCGGTCTCGCAAAAACCGGCCCCAGGCAGGGCGCTACCGACAAAAGGTCCGGTGGTCGTCTTTTTTCAGTAGAAAAGCGGCCGCTCCATGTGAGACAATAAATAGTTCTAAGACTGTTGCCAGGTGGCGGGGCGTAACAAAGCAACCATTTGAAATGTAAAGTTTTTTTAATGCCGCCGGATTCATAGTCCGGGGTCGGAAAGGTCTTTGAGAAATCCGGGATGAGATTAACCGAAGTCATAAGGGGAGTATCTGAAGTCCTCGGCGAAGAGGATGTCGAGATCACAGGGATCTCCTGTGATTCAAGGAAAGTCGAGAGGGGCCCCGTTGGCGGCGTGATCTTCGTAGCCGTACCCGGCGAGCACGCCGACGGCCACGCCTACATAAAAAGCGCGGTCGATTCCGGCGCCTCGGCGGTCCTCGCCGAAAGGGCCACGGAAGGCGTCAAGGTCCCCCAGGTGATAGTCTCTGACATAAGGGCGGCGCTCTCGAAGGTCTCGGATAACTTCTGGGGCAGGCCCTCAAAAAGGCTCAAGGTCGTCGGCATTACGGGCACGAACGGCAAGACCACCACGACCTATCTCCTTGAGTCGGTCCTTAAAGAGGCCGGGGGAGTCCCGGGCGTCATCGGGACAGTCAACTACCGCTACGGAGGGGGGGTCTATCCGGCCCCGCACACGACCCCGCAGTCTCCCGACCTCCACAGGGTCTTAAGGGAGATGGCGGACAAAGGGGTGACGCACTGCGTCATGGAGGTCTCCTCGCACGCGCTTGAACAGAAGAGGGTTGCGGACTGCAGGTTCGCCTGCGGGGTATTTACGAACCTGACGCTTGACCACCTCGATTATCACAAGACGATGGAGGAGTACTTCAGGTGTAAGGCCATCCTCTTCAGGCTTGTCGAGGCGAATAAAGGGGCGGCGGTAATAAACGGGGACGACCCGTGGGGCGTGCGGCTCATAAAGGAGTTCCCCTCGGCCCTTACATACGGACTGAATACGGGGGACATACGCCCGGAGAGCTACGAGCTTAAAGACGGCGGGACCGAGGCCGTCTTAAGGACCCCGGCAGGGGAGGTTGTACTCTCCTCGAACCTCGTCGGAGAGTACAACCTCTATAATATCCTCGCCGCGGTTGGAGCGGCAGTATCTCTGGGAGTGGACAACGGGGCGATAGCAAGAGGGATAGCGGCGCTCAAGAGGGTGCCCGGCAGGCTTGAGAAGGTCGAGGCTAAGGGGGAGAGGAACTTCAGGGCCTATGTCGATTACGCCCACACCGGGGACGCGCTTGAAAGGGCGCTCGGGGCCTTGAAGTCCGTGGCGGGGGGGAGGATCATAACGGTCTTCGGCTGCGGCGGAAATAGAGACAGGTCCAAGAGGCCCGTGATGGGCGAGATAGCGGCAAGGCTTTCCGATATCACAATCGTCACTTCTGACAACCCCAGGGACGAAGACCCCCTGGAGATAATAAAAGAGGTCGAGGCCGGGATAAAGGGGATAAAAAAGCTGGACCCGGACGGCCCGTTCACAGGGAAGTGCTACGCGGTGGTCCCGGACAGGGCCGAGGCGATAATGAAGGCCGTCGGGGCGGCCCGGGACGGGGACACGATTCTTGTGGCCGGAAAAGGGCACGAGGACTACCAGATAGTAAAAGGGAAGAAACACCACTTCGATGACTTCGAGGCGGTCAAGAGAGCTATAAAGGAACATTCGGCAAAGCCATGAAGCTAAATGTCGCTGAAATAACGAGGGCCGTGGGCGGCGCCTTAAGGCGCGGGGCGAAAGAGGCCCTCGCCACCGGCGTCTCTACGGATTCGAGGAAGGCCGCCTCCGGCGAAGTCTTCTTCGCTCTCAAGGGTCCGAGCTTCGACGGCCACGCATTCGTTGCCGAAGTCGCCCTGAAAGGGGCCGTGGCGGCAGTGGTTGAAAGGACGAATCTTCCCGCTGGGCTACCGGAGTCTTTCGCGGTCATAGAGGTGGCCGACACGCTTGCCTCGCTCGGCGCCCTCGCCTCGCACATAAGGGGGCTTTCAAGGATACCGTTCGTGGCCGTCAGCGGTTCGGCGGGAAAGACCACGACCAAGGAG
>JACRCJ010000232.1 GCA_016219075.1 Deltaproteobacteria bacterium
CAAGGGTCTGCGACTTCTACGACTGCCAATAAATTAGTGGATTCAACGGCTAATTTCAACGCGACCGACCATCTCAATAAGACACTCTATAACTCGACCGATGACACATGGGCGAAGATAACGGCGATTGATTCGGCCACGCAGTTAAGCCTTTCAGCCGATATTATGGTAAGTGGGGAATTATATGTGATAGCCAATGCCTTCTCGACCATTCAGAAGGCCGTGGACGCGATACCAGGAGCCGTCAACTGTGACACGACAGTAAAGATTTCTGGTGAGACCTACAACGAAAGCGTGGTTGTCAGAGGAAAAAATCTGACCGGCAATTATACGATAAAATTGCTTGGTTCGATGACGACTTCCGATAGCGGAACATCCACAGGCACAAATACCAATGCGTTTCCTATAACACAAACAAGGTTCAACGATACAGGCAAGGCATGGACAGCAAGCGCACATATTGGCAGACTGCTTAAATTGACAGGTGGAACAGGCTCGACGCAGACCTACCCCTACAGGATAATACTCGGCAACTCGGCGACATATCTCGACCTGACTGGTGTTTGGGATACGCTGCCTGACGCTACATCAACATATAGGATACTCGGTTTTGCCACTACGATAGACAGCGCCTCGTCAACAGGTAATATATATGTTGCACCAGGGCAAAAAGGCATAACGGTACAGCATATCGCATTTATCGGCGCATCGGCGGCTGGCGTATGGACAGAAAACGCTTCGGTGAATATACTGGGCTGTAAATTCGCAAATGTCAGTGGCTACAACACAGGTATATATTACACGGCAGGGTCCACAGGAGAGTCCAACATAAATTATATCCCAGCAAGTGGTCCAGGTTATGGCATAAGGATTACATCATCATATATCAACGCATATCATAATTACCTTATAGCCGGAACTGCCTCCACAGCGGCCTTATTCATAGAAACGGCGGGTGGAGTGAGCATTTCCAGCCCCTATTTGAAGGGCAACTATTTGTCTGGGGGTGCTCAAGGTGGTCTGTATCTCTTTGCCAACGCCATGCTTAGTGGCATGGATAACTGTTGGGTTACAGGCGGTACTTATGGAATTCATCTCAACCATAATAGCGTGGCAAGGATTGTTGCAAACAACCTGATAGAAAACGCTATCTCACACGGTATCTTCTGTAATAATGGGCATATCTTGTTTGCCTCCTCAGCTTCATCTACTAATATTAGAAATAACGGTGGGTGGGGTGTATATGGGCAATTAACCTCCACGGGGCAAAACATGACAGTGCCTACTTATACTACGAATACTTCTGGCACATGGTCTTTTGCGGCCGCAAGCTATTCATACGGGAGCTAAGGGGGCTGGGTTTGAGGAAGGCATGGTTTTGATGCGCATGCGGTATGCTTCAATCTTACGCTCGACAAAATAGTTTATTAATAAAGCCAGAATATTTGTAGCTATCAAGGAACAAAGAAACAAAGACCAGCTACGAGGGGAAAAGCCTAAATTTATAAGCAGGGCTGGAGCTATGAAGTGACAAAGGAATATAGGGTAGGAGAGATTACCCGCAAGGCCATCTATAGCTTTAAGCCTTTTAATTTTTAATTGCTTTAAAGAAGCGATAAGGAAGCCACCAAGGATAATAGAAGCATATAGCCCCGCTATAAATACATCGCTCCATAAGACTTGAGCGAAGGCGAGGTTTAAAAGGAACAATAAGCCAATTACTGAAGCGGATAAAGATGAACTCGACAATTTTTCTTTATACCAGAAAATCATCGCCCCTATGCTAAAAGGCAGGGAGCTTGCAGTAAGGGTAAAATATCGAGATTGAAAATCATAACTAGCGATAAGCATATATCCGGTATAAAGCGCGCTTGCAATAAACCATGCCGTAGTAATGTTTCGTGAGCGAGACAAAAAAATCATCAAGATATAAAAAACGAGTTCCACATGAAGCGACCATGCAGCAGGGATCAATAGGGGATTATCGTAAGTCAATCCGATGATGGAAAAATTAAATATCCAAGTCGATATACCAGATGGAATTTTAAAAAATGGACTTAAGGTCCTGCCTGATTCAGGCAGAATACAGAGAATGAATAAGGATAAGACTGCTATTAAAATATAGGGTGGGTAAATCCTTAAAGCGCGGTTGATAAAATATTTTTCAGGACTGTTTAAGTAAGTGGTATTAAGGACCAAAGTCATCAGATACCCACTAAGCATATAAAAGGAAAATACGGCATAGGCTCCGACCCAATGACCACTTAACTCTTGAGGGATAGGGGCTAAATGGGCATAAACCACTAATAAAGATAATATATAACGAAAGATGCCAAACATGGCACAGATCATAGCAAAAATTTTGTAAGAGGTGAACCTTGAAAATCTACTATCTCCAATCCGTATATCAATTAGGCAAGCACCGCATAGTGAAGGTGCTCTATAACGACGAGGTATTCAAATTCGATGAAGGGACGCTTTCTCCTTTCAATACCTTGACGATAGACGAGATAGACCCGGCGAACAAGATACTTTGCCTCGACCTCGCAAGGACCGTCAACAAGACCGACAATGTGGGCGAGGGTAAATACTATGTAGACGCGACCAGTGCCTTAATGGAAAAGGCCAGTTGGACTGAGTATGTCCTGGAGGTGATTTAAATGGCGGACATCCCGATAGTGATAGCAATTGACACCGACAAGCAGACCGTAAATGCGGCATACGCTCAAGCCATAACCGATTTGCAGGCGATACAGGCCGCCACGGACCCTACAAACGCACAGGTTGTAGCGGCTGTAAAGAAGCTTGCCGACATTCAGGAGAAGCTTCTTGAATTCCTTGCGAGGCAGATAAATGGCTAACGCCAAGAAGATAATCTCCGACTGGTCTGAGACCGGAAAGACCGTCTACTGTATCGTAAGGAGGGAGGCGGACGGATATCTCCTGAACGACGCCGATGGAACTTTTGCCGTATCTCCTGCGGACCCTTATCTCTCTCTTGCCGAGAATGCCACCATAAAGGGACGCTACGAGGTGAGCGAAGCCCGGACGGTCTGGACTGACGGGAGGTACACCGTGGCCATATATAAGCAGGCAGGAGGCTCACCGGCTCCGGTAAGCGATACGATAATCGGGAGCGGGGAAATGGTCATCGAGAATGACCTTGAGGTCTATCTCGACGCCATGCCGTCTTTCGTCCACAAATGGATACTGAACAAGCTGGCTGAGAACCCCTCTGGCACATGGAAGCTCTACGACGACGACGGTGTGACGGTATTGAAGACATGGACATGGGACGGCTCGGCCAAAGTAAGGTCAGAGGCTGTATGATAGGCATCTACAAATGGGGGTGGGGAGACGGTAGCGAGAATACCGCCTTCTGGGGTTGGCTGGAGAGTCTCTTGAGACAGGGTGACGCTCCGGCTTCTATCGTAAGGGGTGAACTCAAGCCAAACTCCGTTTTAGGGGATAAAGCCCCAAGGGTCATTATGGACAACCCTTTCGCCTGCTCTCTGGCCGATGGCCTTAAGGTGAAGACATCTACGGGAGCCGTTACAGGCAAAACGGTCTTTTTAGAGAGTGGAGTAAAGAGCGTTAAATGGGACGGCTTTTACTATACGGACCAGATAGGCCCGGTCCCCCAAAAGGTTTCAGGAGGTCTTTACACGGCTAAGTCAACCGTGGGCGAGGCCGCAGTTAAGGCATCCGGTCCAAAGGACAAGGCAAAGGTCGTTAAAAGTCGTTAAAAGTTGACCGGTAAAAAGGAACGAAATCGAAAGGGAGCGGAGGGTTAGATGAAACAACAGTTTCTAAAAAATACGGCAGACACATTCCAGACATATATATACGAGAACAACAGGAAGTTAGTCCCGTCTTCCGCTCTGCTTACGGTCTATAAGCCCGGAGGCGACGCCACACTTGTAAGCGGAGCGGCGATGACGGTCGGTTCCGACGGGCTTCTCACATACGCCCTGACGGAGTCCGACAACGCGGCCCTGGCTGTTAATTACAAGGCGGTAGTAACCTATGTCTACAACACGAAGACATATTACGCGACCCTCTTCTACGATGTCGTTAACGCGAAGCTTTCCAAAGTCGTCACGGACGAGGATGCGGTCTCAGAGCTGCCGCAGCTCAAGGACAACTCCTGGACTGTGAGGGGGACCGCTAAAAGCGGGACAGCTACGACGATAGTGGATTCAGGCCTTTCAAGATACGAGGACGGCTATTTTACCGGCGGGCTCGCGTATTCGGCGGCAAAGGACGAGAAGATGGAGATAACGGGTTTTGTGTCGGCTACGGGCACGGTCACGACCGGGGCGTTCAGTTCGGCGATAGCGGCGGGTGAGAAATACATCCTCTCCCGGTCCTTTTCCAAAGAGATCCACAGGGCTTTCGAGAAGATCGAGGAGAAGCTTGTGAGGCTTGGCAAGAGACCCGAGCTTGTACTCGACCCGTACGACCTCCGGGAAGCGCATATCTATTTTTCAGTGGCCGAGGCCTGCAAAGGGCTCATAACCGGCAATGACACCTTCTGGTGGGAGATGTGGAAGGCGTACGAAAAGAAAGCCGATGAGGCCTTTGCGCAGATAAACTTCAAGTACGACTCATCGAACGACGGCTACATTGCGGGAGCCGAATCGAATGACAAACTCAACATCATAGGGGCTTGCAGAAGATGAGCAACTTCGAGACCGTGAGGGCGATAACCGACAATATCCACGGGATACTCAAGACGACAGGCATAAATTTCACGCGAAAGGCTTTCGATGACAGGGAGGCCGTGCCCGCAAGCCTTTTGCCCCTGGGCTCAGTGTTTTACTCGGGAGAGAGGTTTGAGAGCTCCTACGGGCAAAGGCCTCTTTATGCCGAGGCTGAATACAATATCAGGGTGATCATCAACGGCAGAGACGCCGAGGACCTTATCCGTGAACTCCAGAAGTGGGCCCACACGGTGAAAGAGGCGCTCACCGTAGGCGCACTGAACGTTGGAGACCTCGCCGCGACAAAATTAGTAAGCAGGGTGACCGTGGCGAGGGTGGATTCTGAGAACCACAAGGACAGGTCTTCCCTGAGCTTAAGGACGCTGGTCAGGTACAGGGAAGCCTGACCGTAAAGGCCCAGGCGAAGAATGAACAGGAGGAGCGAAGATGGCTGAAAACAAGGTGTACCTTGCCATGGGCGAGGAGGCGGTTAGGGGTGTCAAGGAGTCTGCGGCGGTCGGGTTTGTCCCGCTCCTGAACTCGGGCATCCCGAAGATGGAGTTTGACGATAAAAGAAGAAAGGAGTTCAGGGGAGAGGACTCGCTCAAGGGAGACACGGCGGTACTGCGCCTGAGCCAGAGGTGGAGCGCCTCTATCGAGATGCCGTTCTTTACGGAGGCCGGATCGGTAAAAGGCAGCGTGGGGACCATGTTGAAACATCTCTTCGGCAAAGCTACGAGCGCCCAGCAGGGTCTTACCGGCCAGTACAACCATATGATGTATCCGGCGGCGGACCCGTTTTCAGCCTCGGCGCTCGGTACGAGGGGGCTGACCTTCAACCTGAACATAAACGAAGGGGCGGTGATGAAGAACTGGCCGTTCGTGGGCGGCAGGATCAAGTCCGTCTCGTTCGTTCAGGAGGCCGGCAACAGCCTGAAGGCGTCTGCCGAGCTCTTCGGGCAGAAAAAAGACGCGGTGACGGCGGGCCTTGCCGGAGCGGTCTTCCCGGAAGAGAACTTAAGGTGTGATTACAACAACCTCAAGGTCTATACAGGCGCCGTCACAAGAGTGGGCGCGGCCCCTGATTATACGGACTTCACCTTCGCGGGAGCCACGCAGCTCAAACCGGACAAGGTCTCCGTAAAGATAGAGAACGGCATGGAGGATGTGCTGAGGCTTTCGGGGGTTGATTACCCGGACAAGACAAGGATGGGGCAGTTCAAGGTGTCGATCGAGATGACGGTGGACTGGGAAGACCCCGCGAGCGGGTTTTCTTCCGTAGCCGAGTTCAACAGCTGGGCGGCCTCAAGCGGGTCCACCAACTTCTGTCTTCACTGGGACACCGGCACACAGGCCGGCACCGGGGGGAATCACGGGCTCTACATAGACATGCCCGTGATGCAGAGGATGGGGGGGAGCCACGATTACAACCTCAATAAAGACCCGATGATAACCCTTAAGTACGAGGGGCTCTACGACAGCGCCGTTGCCAAATACATGGTCGGAGTGCTGCTTAAGAACACCGCCTCGGCGGTATAAATATCATATGACAGGGGAGGGCTCAGCATGGCTATTGTAAGCTACGACAAGGATACCGTAATAGACTACATACCCGAGTACGGGGGGAACAGGGAAAGCATCGACCCGTGCGTGGTGCGGCTTAAATATGTGCCGTATTCAAGGGTACAGCACTACTCCAGGCTTATCGCGTCGAAGACAAGGGGGGTGATGGACCCCTTGAAGGTGGCCGAGTCCACGCATCAGGTGCAAAAAAAGCAGTTTGTGGACAGCGTGGAAGGCGTCGACGGATATTATGTCGGAGGCAGGGAAGTGGTGGATGGTGCCGAGTTCTACGAGACCGCTGACACGGACCTTGTGATCGAGATAATACAGGCGATGGAGTCGCTCTCCAAGCTCAACGAAGGCCAAAGAAAAAACTGACGGCGGGCTTCCGCTGGGGTTTTAAGGCTCCAGACGGGAGCCCGTTTGACTGCGGGAGATGCACCGAGAAGGACAAGACCGTCAGGAACTGTCTGAACAGGCTGGGCTTGTCCGAAGGGTCCAGGGCCGTCATCTCGTATACGGACAATACGGTCGAAGAACTTCAAGCCAAAGGGGCCCAGAAGGTCCTGGGACTCGGGGACATAAGGCTCTACGAATGTCCGTTGAGCTACCTGACGGAAGAGACGGCCGGGCTTATGAGGGTCGTTTTTTTACTCGACTCTACCGGACAACTCCTTTTCGAGGGGGGATGGGCTGACCAGCCCTTCTGGCTGGCAGAGGCATACGAGATATACAGGAGCGAAAAAGGAAGGATTACCGACGCGCGGGATTAACGCGCTTACCGACGGGTGTATAAAATGGCCGATGATAAGGACATAAAGATAGTAATAAGGGCTGAGGACGAGTTTTCAGGCGTTATGGAAAGGGCTGCCGCCTCGGCCGAAGGTACGGCGGCGAGGATAAAGGGCGCCTTTGTGTCCGCCACCTTTGCGGAGAGTACCGGGAGTCTCAATGAGTACTCTACGGGACTTAAAAAGGTCATGGAGCTTGAGTCCTCAAGGTCTGAAGAGCTGAAAAGGGCAAGGGCCGAAAGGGCGCTTGACACCCTCGAAGTACGCTCGCCGTATAAACCCGCCGGCAAGGGGACAGAGAGTATATACCTCGATTACCAGAAGAAGCTCGAGGCCCTGCAGTCGTATAATACGGCGGTGATAAACGAGTCGATAAAGGCCGGGCTCACGCAGGAGAGGATCGAGTCGGAGTATACGGACCTCTCGCTCTCGTACGCGATGAAGAGGAGAGATTTCCAGATCAGCGCCGCGGCCGAGACCTCCGGGGCCATCGCGAACACCCTTCAGAACCTCTTTGTGGCCACGGACAGCAAGCACAGGGCGATATTCGAGACGATGAAGGCGTTTGCGATAGCCCAGACCATCATCGACACCTACAAGGGCGCAACGGCCGCCTATGCGGCCCTGGCCGGTATACCTGTCATAGGGCCGGCGCTCGGTGCCGCTGCAGCGGCCGCGACTATAGCGGCAGGACTGGCCAGGGTCGCCCAGATACGGGGGACCCATCCGGGAGGCGGGTCAATAAGCGCCGGGGGACACGCCAACCCGTCTTACTCAGGCGGTTCTCCTTCGGCTTATCCGGTCCCGCAAACGCTCGATGAAAAGAGCAGGCCGTCCCAGAACATAACTATTCAGATATATAACCCGTTGAGCACGCAGAACTGGTCGGAGATAGTGGAGAACGACATAATCCCCGCGCTCAACGACGCGGCCGACAGGAATATCTCCGTTACCGTAAGGAACATGTAAAGGGCGAAGAAGTCAGTTTGCGGTATGACTGAGACGAAAGACGCTGCAACCTCAAGGGGGTTTTAAGATCAGATGGCGACATGGGCAAAGGTAAAGTTCTTCTGGGACAAGATGCTCGGTTCGGCGGGCTCAACTCTTTCGGCCACATCTACCGCCGCGGGGGACTACTCGGCGGAGTACCTCTACAATATGCTTGAGACGAATATCTGGAAGGCCGCCGGCACGCTCCCGGCGTACATCAGCTATGACGCCGGGGCCGGCAACACCAGGCCGGCAGACTACCTTGCCATAGCCGGCCACAACCTTTTCAGCTCCGGCTCCCTGTTGAGCCTTCAGTACTCGTCGGACGGCATGACGTATTTGAACGCGTTTACCCCGTTTGTTCCGTCTTCGGACGGGGTCGTGCTCAAGGAGTTTACGAACCCGGGGCTTTTCAGGTACTGGAGGCTGGGTATGACAGGCATGACGGCGGCGCCTTTCATGGCGATCTGCGTATGGGGCGTCTCTACGGAGCTGGATTACGCGACCGCGTCGTTCGACCCTTACGCACAGGAGGCCGTGGCGAATGTAAATCTAAGCCAGGGCGGATATGTCGCGGGTATCCATACGCAGTACATCGAAAGGAGCATGTCGTTTAAGTTCGATGACGCTGACGCGGCCCTGTACGAAAAGGTCAGGCAATGGTGGGATACATCCGGGGTCAAGAACTTCTTTGTGGCGTGGGAGGTCGCGAATAACTCCGGCGATGTTTTTTTGATGAGGCCAGACCCCCAGTTCAACAACCCCATTAAGAACGGGAGTGTGCGCAGGGAGATCTCGATCGCGCTTAAGGGCAGGAAAGAATAGCGGAGGTTTTTCCGCGAAGAGACAGGAGAGGTTATGGCTGACCAGAGGATACAGTATAACGAGCAACTCGTGGGCGCGGGACATCCCACCAAAACAGATACCGTCAACAGGCTTGCCCTCGTCGAACACAACAACGACGGGACTCATAAATCCACAAATATATACACAGACCTCATCACTAAAGGCCCCTGGATAGATGTGCGGGCTTACGGGGCAGTAGGGAATGATTCGACCGATGATACTGCGGCCATACAGGCGGCTATTACTGCCGCAAGCGGGGGTACGGTCCTTATCCCCGCTGGGACTTATAAAATAATCTCATCCCTCACCGGCGGGACGAACGGCATCCGCATACTCGGCGTCGGGCGGGAAAAGACCATCATCAAGAACTATGGCACGGGTCATGCCATAACGACACCCGCCGCTATCCGAGGATATACGGTTCAGGACTTGCAGATACTCGGAGTAGCGGGAAGTCTTGACTGTATTAATCTGACCGCCAACTTCGGGCATGTCCAGTTAAGGAACCTTCTCCTTAAACCTGTCCGCCACGCCGTCAACGCTTCGGCGGGCAACGGTATCGACATACTGATGGATTCAGTGAGGGGAGAAGGCGGAACGATTGTTTTCAACTTCTCGTCCGGCGGCGTGGCAATTAACAGCATACACGCAATCAATTGTTACGCCAACGCTTCAAGCAACATAGGCTTCGACATCTACAATGTGGCGACTTTTACGGCTACGGAGAGCTCAGCAGACAACAACACAAACTATGGCTGGCAGATAAGCACCAACGCGACTCTCATCGGCTGTACGGCTGAGGCCAATGGAGCAAGAGGGTTCACCGTGACCGGGGCGGGCGATATAGCCTTCATCGACGCCAGGACATATTCACAGTTACTTCCGTTTCACATAAACGCGGCAGGAGCCAATGTCACCTTCATAAATCCGAGGACAGCCTCGACCCCCTCCGGGGCTTCGATAGCTGTGGGAACCGTCGGGGATGTGGTGTTGATAGGTGGTGCAAACCTCGACGCGGGGCTGTCCTCATCGGCTTTAGCGGCTATAGGATTGCGCTTCACTGGCAATCAGTTTACTTTGAATAATCACAAGATAGTCTACGGGACCGCCGCTCCGGCAACAGGGACCTGGGCGGCAGGGGATATGACTATCAACAGCGCCCCAACAGTAGGACAGCCCAAGGGGTGGAGATGTACGGTTGCAGGGACGCCTGGCACATGGGTAAGCGAGGGGAACCTTTAGTGAGAGGCCCGGTAACAAGAGATGTAGACACAAAGACTGGCATAAACGCCTCCGTTTCTCAACCTTAAACCGAAAACCAATGGCCATAACACTTACACCAAGATACATAGCCGAGATCAAAAAAGGCTCTAACACGCCGAATGTCATAGTCGAGGTAGCCCTCGACAGCGGTATAAAGAGGTTCGGCTATCACGGGAAGAACACGCTGCCGGTCACGAACTACTTCGCGGACGGCACTCTCAACGCGGACGGTTCGGTATTTGCCGTCGGCAGTGACGATCTCCCCGAGGTCCGCCCTGTACTTAAGTCCGTATCTTCTCTTCAGAACAAGCTCGACACCAAAAGCGGGTATTCTACAAGAGGCTTGCTTACGGTGGTCATATCGGGCAGGGATAACTTCAAGGGCCTTGTGAAGGATGATTATCTAAAGAACAGGAGGGTCACAAGGAAGGACGGGTTCGTCTCCCCGGGGTTTAATTACACGGATTACGCGGCCACCTTCACGGGCATCATCACCGACTGGTCCAGAAAGGGCGATGAGCTGACGGTAACGGTCTCAGACGACCTTGCCGACGCCTCCGGCAAGATCCCGCGGGAGAACCCCGCAGGGACGCAGTACCTTGACTACAGGAACACGCACCCGGCGGACATAATGACGGATATCCTCGTGAACAGGCTGGGGATCCAGGCCGCTCAAGTCGATACCGCGAAGTTTGCCTCCGAGCGCGACCTGTGGAGTTCTAACCGGAGGTTCGACAGGGTGATAACCGAGCCGAAGGAAGCCAACCTGTACTTAAACGAGCTTCAGATAGAGACCAACTCGTACATCATCCACGACGGAGAAAAGATAAGCTACAAGGTCTTCGCCCCACCGCTACCGTCGGAAGAGGTGCAGGAATGGAGCGACGCGATAGACATACTGAAGGGGTCGTTTTCTCAGAAGAGCGGCTACAGGGACGGGTTCTATAACAGGATAGTCGTTTACTTCGATTACGACGAATCCGGTAACGACAAGGCGGAGAACTTCGAATCGGCGGTCATCGCGCTGGACGCCTCTTCGCAGGCACCGGCGCTGTGGGACGAGGCGAGCACCAAAACGATAAAGAGCAAATGGATAAGGTCGCGGACCTATGCCGTGACGGCGAACATCACCGGCGTCACGGTCTATCATGTTTCCAGGGCGAACGGGACGGGCGCCGGGACGCTCAGCTACGACAGGGCCGCCAACACGCTGCGGTGGACCAGCCCGGGAGGTACGATTGGCGAAGCGGTAGTCTTGTCCAAGGACGGAAAGTATCAGGTCCAGAGCCTTGATAGGGGCAGCTACATCAGGGTGATAGTGACGACGGCAAGCCTGCCGCCTGCAAGCGCGTCCGACACGGTTAACATAACCGCGCTTGACGGCGAGGGGATGGCCGCGAACCTGGCCACGAAGCTCCTCGGCCGCTACCGCGACCCCGCTTCAAGCGTGTCGATGGAGATAGACATAAATAATGTCGCTTTCAATTCCATGTTCATAAAGCCCGCCGACCTCAAGGACATCACGACGGACGAGGCGTGCGAGAAGGGCGCGTCCTCGTGGAATAAGGAACGGGTGATGATCACGAGCGTAAGACCTGATTTCGCCTCGGGCAAGGTGTCCATAGAGGCCGTTGATACGAAGATGAAGCTGGTCTACGGCTTTATCTCAGCCGCCGGTTCGCCTGATTACGGTCCGTCTTCACCGGCTCAGAGGCTCTACGGTTATATAGGGGGTACCTCAAACATGGTGAACTCAGGGACTAAGGACGGATACTATATATGGTAAGGAGGTTTGAAAATGGCGGCACCCACATATTCATGGAATAACATCGCGGCTACCCAGACGGACCCGGACAGCCCCATCGACACTACCCTGATGGAGGGGATACGGCAGAACCTCGTACACCTTAAGGAGTGGCTCGGCAACGGCTTTACGGCGGCCCTGGACCACGACCATGACGGGCTGAACAGTAAAAGCGTGGTGCTCGCGGACGGAGCCGTGGTCACAGTTAAACTGGCCCCCGCCGCCGTTACGCTGGCCAAGCTCAAGACGGCCCAGGGGGACTACTCGTTTACAAGCCCGTGGAGCGGAAATGTCTATGTCTCGATGGGCAACGACTACGCGCATATGCCAAAGATAACAGGCGGCAATAACACAGTCCCGATAGACCTTTCACTCAGATGGTCAGGGACCTTGCCGGCCGGACAGTACTTCAACCTGAGCGGGAACGGTGTGGACGGAAATGTCTCGGTCACCTGGCAGTACCATTCAAATTAAGGAGAAAATCATGTTCATAGAGGTACTACACGATACTGTTGGGAATATCATCTCATGCTACTGCTCCGACACGCTGCCTGTAGCAGACGGCTCGCCCTTTGCCGTCTACAGCCTGATACCTGACGGATGCGCTCAGGCCCGGATAAACATCGACACCGTCACGGCGATGGAGATAGAGGCCGGGTGCGGCCAGAAGGCGGTTTTGGACGAAGCGACAAGAAAGCCGGTGATAGTAAATGTTCAGAGGTCAGAGTATATAATGAGTAACTTCATGGTCGACCTCTCTTCCGGGTCACATATTCCCTCAGCCGCCAATATGCCGGCGGGCATGAAGATGCTGGGGCTTGTGAGGAAGGCTTGACGGTCCGGCTGCCGGACCCGCGGCGCAAGAGTTCGTTTCTCAAGACACGGCCCGGCCGGCCCGGAGCCGGTCATGGTTGAAAAAATGGACGGATCTGTTCAGGATGCTGATCGAGACACCTACATGAGCGAAAAAGACCTGGAGAAGATAGCCGAGTTCCTGGCCGGCAAGTTGGCTGAAAAGCAGGGCCCCTGCAGCCTCACGGCTTCTGAGCAGCAGGCGGTTAAAGACCTGATAAAAACGAGAAAAAGCGCCGTAAGGGTCTTTATCTGGATATGCGGGGCGCTGGTGCTGCTCGCGATAAAAGACATCTATGTGTACATATTGAACCATCTAACCTTCAGATGAGGTGTTGACGATGTCCTTGTCGGAAAGACAGAGACGATTCCCGCCGATGCTGGCGAACCTGATATCGTTCGCTTACGAAAACGGCTACGAGCTTACACTCGGCGAGGCCTACAGGACGGAAGAGCAGCAGCGGCTCTATGTCGATTCCGGACGCAGCCGCACCATGAACTCAAGGCACCGCGACAGGCTCGCCGCGGACCTGAACCTCTTCAAGGACGGCGTATACCTGGCCGACAAGGAGCGTTATCGTTTCCTTGGGGAGCGGTGGGAGGGGCTCGGCGGCAGATGGGGCGGCAGGTTCGGTGTCAGCCCCGTTGATTACGCAACAGAGGTAGGGTGGGACTCAAACCACTTCGAGCTTTCAGAATGAGTGAAGACAGGGAGAGAAGATGCCGACACCTTTCATAGGAGACCTTATAGAGTCCACCGTCGGAAAAGTGGTGGACAAGATAACGGATAAGTACCTGCCGCCTTCCATGAGCGAAAAGGAGAAGACGGAGTTAAAGCTTGAGGCGCAAAGACTCGCTATAGATGAATACAAGACCGCGCTGTCCGATGTCCGGGGCGCACGCGCCCTCGCCGGCAAGGAGAGCGAAGGCGCGCCAGGATGGACGAAAGTCCTGACCGTGACCCACAGGCCGGTCTGGTCTTTTGTCATGCTCGGGGTCTTTGTCTGGACGGTCCTTGCCCAGTACATCGGGTTTCCCGGCATCCCTTTGACCGAGATACACAAGGAGATCATGCAGACCGTTATTATATTCTACTTCGGAGGCCGCTCGATTGAAAAGGCCGCCGGGACGGTCTGGGGAAAGAGCTGACTGGGGGAAGGAGTAAAAAAAGTTGCACATTTAGGAGTTTTTTTTGCTATTATTTATTATTAAGCAAACCGCTGAAGACAATTCGACTCACCCAACGGGGGGCGGCGGTCAATGGATGGAAAAGCCGGATCGTGAGACCTTTTTTAGCGTCAATAGAAAGTACCCGCGGCCATGCGGCAGGCAAAGCTGTAAACGAAGTCTCAGGCGTATCAACATTTAAAAAGTGATTTGTGAGATTCGGCTGACCAGCCTGCTCGCCGGCCGCAGCCCTCTTTTCAGGTGCTGCATAAAGCGAGCGATTAAAATGCATATATTCTTACCAGGCAGAACAGCGTTTTGCGATTCACTTCAGAGAGATCGTTGAAGAAAAAGCCATGGAAGGACTTATTTCATCCTGTCAGTAGATTTTCCTGATACATCTTGCGGGGAGTACTTTTAAAGTATTTATATGATAAACAAGACGATAGATTGGGTCAAATCGACGGAAAAGGCGTCGCAAAGGTTTTACGAAAAGGCGTTGGAGACTTTCGGGGACGACACTGAACTCGCTGGGCTTTTAAGGCACCTTGCCGAAGATGAGAAAAAGCACTATGAGATGGTCTCCGTCGCCAGCGGATTCACAGGGAAGTCCTTGGAGTTCCCTCAGAGCGCCTCCATAGACGCGGAGGTGATTAGCGGCATAGGCACCGCCCTCAGACACTGCGAAAAAAGGCTTGAAGCCGGTGAGCTTACAAAGGCCGAGTTTATCGACGCCATAGTGACCATAGAGTTCTCCGAGTGTAACGAGATATTCCTTTACGTTATAACCGTCATGAAGGCTTTCCCCGGCGAGTTCCGTAACGCCATCGCGGAAATAAGGAAGCACAAGGCCCGTATAGAGAGATTCTTCACCGATAAGCCTGAGTACGCACAATACCTCGAGCGGATCAGGAGTCTTCCTGATTCGGCTGGAGAAAGGATACTTGTCGTCGATGACGAGGAGGGTCTGTTGGAAGTATACGAGGCCTTTCTCTCACAGATCGGGGTG
Organism: Deltaproteobacteria bacterium; assembly: GCA_016219075.1. GTDB lineage: Bacteria > Desulfobacterota > GWC2-55-46 > GWC2-55-46 > GWC2-55-46 > JACRCH01. The sequence goes on from JACRCJ010000232.1 coordinate 14,989, forward strand.
GTGGAGAGCGCGGTAAACGGGGTCGAGGCGCTCGCAAAGATAAGTAAAAACCCCTCTTATTCAGCCATAGTCACTGATGTCGATATGCCTGCCATGGACGGCATAGAGCTCTACAGGGAGGTCTCCGAGAAGTTCCCGGCGTTAAAAGACAGGTTTGTCTTCCTCACCGGCACCATGGACCCATCCACATCATCGTTTTTCAGGGAGAATAACCTCAAGTACCTCTTGAAACCCGTCTCCATCAAAGATATAAAAACGGCGGTCTACGGCATTATCGGAAAGTGAGCCAGGGGTTTTACCCGGGGTGAGCTCTCCGGATCCTTCTTTGACCGTTCATACCTACCGGCGCTCTGCCGGCCATCTCACGCATCCCCCTATTGACACCTGTTTACCCGAACGGCTATAATTGATTATGAGGAACCCCGGTGATAGGTAAAAGCCTTATAATCATAGGTATGATCATTGTTGTAGCGGGTCTTTTCATCACTTACGGCCCAAGAATACCGTATCTCGGCAAACTCCCGGGAGATATATATTACAGGAAGGACGACTTTGTCTTCTATTTTCCGCTCGCTACGTCTATCGTCATAAGCGTCATACTTTCTCTGGTCATTTATCTGATTTCAAGACGCTGAATGTTGTAAAAAAGAGACTTTGCGCGATTCTGTGGCATTAATAATACACAACTCTCAGGCCAGTTGTTTTCTAACTTCCTGATATGTATGAGGTTTGATGATGGCACACTTATTGCTACACTATAAACGCATGAATATGCAACAGACCCTAAGAAATGTCATAGAGTTTTCAGGTATCGGCCTCCATACCGGGTGCGCCGTGAACATGAGGATACTCCCCTCGGGTGAGAATACGGGGATCACCTTCGTCAGGAAGGATATACCGGGTTCACCGGAGATAAAGGCCGTATCATCCAATGTCGTGGCCACGAGCTACGCCACTTCCCTGGGCTTAAAGGGAGTGACGGTGTCGACCGTAGAGCATATACTATCCGCCTTTTACGGCCTCGGCGTCGATAACGCCGTCGTAGAGCTCGACGGCCCCGAAGTCCCCATTATGGACGGCAGCGCCTCTCACTTCGTCAACATGATAGAGTCTGTCGGGCTCTCATGGCTTGCGGCCCCCAGGAAGTATATAGTCATAAAGAGGCCGATAAAGGTCGCCGACCGCGACAAATACGTCCTTTTGCTCCCCGCCGACGAGGCGGAGTTCACAATAGACTACAGCATCGATTTTTCACACCCTTTCCTCACCAAACAGTCTTTCTCCAAGTTGTTCTCCAGAGATGTGTTCAGGCAGGAGGTGGGAAACGCCAGGACCTTCGGGTTCTTAAGGGATGTCGAGATGCTCAGGGCCAACGGATTGGCCAAGGGCGGCTCTTTGCATAACGCCGTTGTCATAGGCGACACGGAGATCCTCAACGAGGACGGGTTAAGATACCCGGATGAGTTCGTAAGGCACAAGGTCCTTGACATGATGGGCGACATATCGCTTCTCGGGGCCCCTGTCATAGGCCGCCTTATAGCCCACAGGTCCGGCCACGGGCTCAACCACAAGCTGGTCAAGGAGATACTCAAGAGGCCCGGCAGGTGGGAGCTTACGGACACCGTTGTCAGCGAGAGTTCCGAGGAGCCGCAGAGCATACAGATCGAGAAGATGGCCACCGTTTGACACAGGCGGTTGCGTAAAAACTCAAAAAGCCCCTTTCAGGGGCTTTTTTTTTATCGCATAACAATCGCATAACAAATGTCGCCGTTTTCGGTTTGATTGCAAAAGATTGCTTATTATGATAATATTTAAAATGATGCTTTGGGCTCCCGGGCTTTGAACTGGGCGGCTGATGCGGTCTGTTTTTTTCAGGGTTTCGACGGGTTGAAAGGGCCCTGAACGGGCTTTTTCAATATAGTGAACTCTCCCCGGTCTGAAGCCCAGGGGGTTCGGGCCCGTTTCAAAGCAAAACTGCTTCCGCACAGATTGAAACCCTTCGTACCGGGCGTTCTTTCATCCCTGGGCTTAAAACCCCCTGGTTTTCAGAACGTTAAAAATAAAAGACCGCTGCCCATGAAAAGCGCCGGGAAATACTAATTGGACAATAACGTAAAAATCAAAAAGCAGGTGAAACTGGAAGACAACGGTCTGGCCGTGCGTCTTTTCGGCGAGGGCGGGGAGAACCTCAAAAAGTTCGAGAAAAAACTCGGCATCGAGCTTAATACCCGCGGCTCGCTCGTGACGGTCTCCGGGACGGCGGACAAGGTGGCGCTCGCCGAGCGGCTTATACTCGAGATGTACCGCCTTCTGGAGAAGGGCTATCCCCTGTACCCCAACGACATCGATTACGCCGTCAGGATGATATCGGCTGACAAGGATGTTCACCTCGCCGACGTCTTCATGGACACCGTCTACGTCTCTTTCAAGAAAAAGGCGATAGCCCCCAAGAGCGTGGCCCAGAAGAGGTATGTCGATTCCATCAGGAAATCCGACATAGTCTTCGGCATAGGGCCAGCGGGCACCGGCAAGACCTATCTCGCCATGGCCATGGCCGTTGCCGCCCTGAGCGCCAGGGAGGTCGACAGGATCATACTTACGAGGCCGGCCGTCGAGGCTGGAGAGAAGCTCGGGTTTCTGCCCGGAGACCTCGCCGCCAAGGTCGACCCGTACTTAAGGCCCCTTTATGACGCGCTCCACGACATGATGGACTACGACAGGGCCCAGAAGCTTCTTGAGAGGGGCACGATCGAAGTCGCCCCGCTCGCCTTCATGAGGGGCCGGACCCTCAACGATTCGTTCGTGATACTCGACGAGGCGCAGAACACGACCATAGAGCAGATGAAGATGTTCTTAACCCGGCTCGGGTTCGGCTCCAGGGCCGTTGTCACAGGCGACATAACACAGATAGACCTGCCGCTGGCGAAACCTTCGGGGCTCGTCGAGGCGCAAAAGATACTCCAGGATGTCGAAGGCATAGATTTCGTTCAGTTCTCCGAGGTCGATGTCGTAAGGCACCCTATCGTACAGAGGATAATCAAGGCGTTTGAGAGGATGGAGACCAGGAAGAAGGTCTTCATCGCATCGGAGGAGGAATGAGCAGGGCATCCAAAGAAAACAGGGGCTTCTCATGGAAGGGCCTGCGCCTGAGGGAGATGGGCATAAACAAGATAGCGATCCTTGCGCTCATCGTCGGTTTGTCCGCCGTCCTGTTCTTTCCTTCCCTGACATTTTTCGGTTTCAATTACAAGCCAGGCGATGTGGCGATAATGGACATAAAATCCCCGGTCGCGGTGACCTCCGGGGAGCTCTCCCTTAAAAAAGGAGAGATAGTCGTCCGGGACGGCCAGATAGTGACCGAGACCGACATCAGAAAGTTTGGACTCATAGAGGAGTCCCTCAAGCAGAAAAAGCTTATCATCCCCATGACCGGTTTTCTTATCTTTACGGCCATCTTCATGGGCATAAGCTACTTCTTCGCGGCGAAGAACATAAGGAAGTTCTCAACCCTCCCGAAGGACATACTCCTTATGGCGGTGGTCTTCATGGGAGTGCTTGTTCTCATGAGGTTCTCAGATGTGGCCGCCCTGATAATGAAGGAGTTTTTCCCGGCCGTGCCCACATCCGTATACAAGTTCCTGATACCGGTGGCGGCCGGGCCGATGCTGGTGCGCCTCCTGTTAAACTCCGAAACCGCCCTCGTGTTCACGGCCGCGACCTCGATCATCGTCGGGTTTTTCATGGGGGGCTCTCTTGACATGGCGGCATATACGCTTATCGGGGGCGTCACCGCCGCCATGGGCGTGCGCCACTGCACCCACAGGTCGATAGTCATCAAGGCGGGCCTCATGGTAGGCGCCGTCAACAGCCTCACCCTCGTCAGCATCGCCTTCATAAAGGGAGGCGCGACTTTTTCCGAGCCGTTCTTTCTCGTATTCGCCGGTCTCATAAACGGCCTTATCACCGCGGTCCTTGCCGTGGGCATAGCACCGATGCTTGAGACGGCGTTCCAGTACACGACGAACATAAAGCTTCTTGAGCTTTCCAGGATGGACCACCCGCTCCTGAAGGAGCTTGCGATGAGGGCCCCGGGGACTTACCACCACTCTATCGTCATAGGGACGCTCGTGGAGGCGGCGGCCGAATCGATCCACGCCAACCCCCTTCTTGCGAGGGTGAGCGCCTACTACCACGACATCGGAAAGCTCAAGATGCCGCAGTACTTCATAGAAAACATCTCGGACGAGAACAGGCACGACAAGCTCGCCCCGTCGATGAGCGCCCTGGTCCTCATATGCCATGTCAAGGAGGGCGTGGAGCTTGCCCGGCAGAACAGGCTCGGCTCCGAGATAACCGATGTTATAAGCCAGCACCACGGCACATCCCTTATCTCGTACTTCTACCAGAAGGCCAAGTCCATGGAGGAGCCCACGGGCAGGACCGTCAACGAGGAGGAGTTCCGTTACCACGGACCCAAGCCGCAGACCAAGGAGGCCGGGCTTGTGATGCTCGCAGACGCCATAGAGGCCGCCAGCAAGACGATCCCGGACCCGACCCCGGACAAGATCCAGTGGCTCACGCAAAAGATAGTGAACAAGATATTCTCGGACGGACAGCTTGATGAGTGCGAGCTTACATTGAAGGACCTCCACCTGATAACAAAGAGCTTCAACAGGGTATTCGCCGGAGTCTACCACCAGAGGATAAGCTATCCGGAGCCGGCGTACATATTAAAGGAGGATGGGATTGAAGGTGCTGGTCAAGACCGGCCCCGGGACGAAAAACCGGCGGGTGGCGATAAGGAAGATGGCAGAGACCGTCTTAAAAGGCTTGGGGTACAGTGACTGCGAGGTCAGCATCTTTCTGACCGGCGACAGCGGTATCCGGGAGCTCAACAGAAAGTACCGTAACAAGGACAAGCCCACCGACGTGTTGAGCTTCCCGATGAACGACCCGTACATGCTCGGCGATGTGGTCATATCCGTAGAGCGCGCCGGGGCCCAGGCTGAAAGTTTCGAGGTCACCGTGGATGAGGAACTCGGCAGGCTTATCACCCACGGGATACTGCACCTTATCGGATACGACCATGTGAACGGCGGGCGTCAGGCCCGGAAGATGAGGGAGAGGGAAACGGAGCTCATGGGGGTCTTGAAAAAAAGCGGGCTTGCCTGAGCCGCGGGACTGGGGCGGATAGAAAAGCTGCTTCGGCGCTCCCGGTCAAGGCGCATGCGTTTGAGCCCCTGCGGCCCCGTACGAATAACAAGAAAAGGGAAATGGGAAAACCTAAGGAATCAAAGGAAGTCGTAAAGCCCGGAAACTGGTTGGAGAGCCTCAATTGCGCCATAGAGGGGGTCATCTACGCCTTCAAGACGCAGAGGCATGTTAAATACCATTACATCATAGCGGCCGCAGCCCTTTTTTTAAGCCTTTTTTTGAGACTCCCGCTCGTCGAGTTCGTTCTCTTTTCCATCTCCATCGTCGTCCTCCTCTTCGCGGAGATGATCAACACGGCGATAGAAGAGACCGTAAACCTCATAGAGGACAGGCACCATATAATCGCCAAGAACGCCAAGGACGTGGCGGCCGGAGCGGTCCTGATAGCCTCCTTCGGCGTAGCCATCATGCTGTACATGATATTCTCCAAGTACCTTTACGGGCCGCTTGAAGCGGGGTTGAGGGAGGTGAAGATGTTTTCCGGGCACATTGCCGTAGTCGCGCTTTTACTTGTGCTCATATCGGTCGTGGTGCTCAAGGCCACGGTAGGCAAGGGCACCCCTCTGCACGGGGGGATGCCCAGCGGCCACTCGGCCGTAGCGTTTTCGCTCTGCACTTCGATCAGCCTCATAACGCTCAACCCTATTGTGACCATACTCGCCGTCATAATGGCCGCCATGGTGAGCCACTCGCGGCTTATCGGGAATATCCACACAAAGACGGAGATATTCCTCGGGGCCGTTCTCGGAAGCGGTCTCACGCTCCTTGTCTTCAAGCTCTTCGCAGTCATTAAATGATAAGGAAAATACCTTTACCCATACTCTCGGCCGTACTCCTGGTACTGGCGTTCCCGCCCTTTTCCCTTGGGTTTGCGGCGTGGTTCTCTTTTGTGCCCCTCTTGTGGGCCCTCGACGGGGCGGGTAAAAGGCAGGGGTTCGCCCTCGGGTACATATACGGGTTCGTCTTTTTCCTCGGCACCGTCAACTGGGTCATACACTCGATGTACCACTACGGGGGCGTGCCGATCTTCGCAAGCGTTCTTGTAATGCTCGCACTCGTTCTGTACCTGAGCCTCTTTCCGGCATTTTTCGGCCTCTTTTTCGCCGCCTCCTCCGGGAGTTCGGTTGCGGCGCGTGTGGCGCTTGCGCCCTCTTTATGGGTAGCCTTCGAGTACTTGAGGGGGTACCTCTTCACCGGTTTTCCGTGGGCGGTCCTCGGGTACACGCAGGCCCCGTACCTTCCAGTCATCCAGATAGCCGACAACACCGGGGTCTGGGGGGTCTCGTTTCTCGTAGTGGCGGTGAACGCGGCGGTCTTTCTTACCGTAAGGGCTTACGCGAAAAAAGAGAGGCTCCCGGTCAGGGAGGCTCTCGTGGTCGCGTTGATATTCGCCTCGACCGTAAGCTACGGCATCTTGAGCATCAGGAGCGTGGACAGGTCCATGGCGTCATGGTCGAAGATAAAGGCAGGGGTGCTTCAGGGCTCGATAGACCAGGGCGTGAAGTGGGACAAGGCCTACCAGCAGAAGACGCTCGACGTATACAGGGCCTTGAGCCTCAGCGCCTCTGAGGCCGGGGCGCGTCTTCTTGTCTGGCCCGAGACGGCGATACCTTTCTACTTCGAGGCCGACAAGGTAAAAAACGGGTTTATCGGGGATATAGTCAGGGATACGGGAAGTTATCTGTTGACCGGAAGCCCTTCTTATAATTATAATCGTGCTTCAGGCACGAGCAAGTACTTCAACAGCGCGTACCTTGTCTCTCCGGAGGCCGATGTCATAGGCAGGTACGACAAGGTCCACCTGGTCCCGTTCGGGGAGTATGTGCCGCTTAAGTCGATCCTCCCGTTTGAAAAGCTTACGGCCGGGGTGGGGGACTTCACCTCCGGGGCCGGCCCGCTTCCGATAAAGTTCGAGGGCGGAGGAATCGGGGTCCTTGTATGCTTTGAGTCGATATTCCCGGAGCTTGCGAGAGAGGAGGTCAAAAACGGCGCCACCGTCCTTGTGAACATCACGAACGACGGCTGGTTCGGACGCACCGCCGCGCCGTACCAGCACTTCGATATGTCGATATTGAGGGCGGTTGAGAACAAGACCTTTGTCCTGCGCTCGGCCAACACCGGGATAAGCGCCGTCATAGACCCCGTTGGCAGGGTAAGGAAAAAAACCAGGCTTTTCGAGAAGGCCGTCCTCGTCGATGAAATAGGGCTCAGACACTCAAGGCCCACTTTTTATACCGCGTACGGAGACGTTTTCGCGTACTTCTCTGCGGCAGTATCGGCGGCTTTTATTTTAACGAGTTTAAGGAGACGGAGGTAGAAGATGTTTGAGGAGTTGAAGGAAGCCCTCGGCGAGGTAAAGGAGAAATATAACGAGTTAAGAGGTTTTCTTTGACCAGGCAACGCAGCTTAAAGAGCTCAGGGAGATAGAGGCGCGCTCCGCCGACCCGGACCTGTGGAACGACCAGGCCGAGGTTCAGAAGCTCATGAAGAGGAAAGCGGTGATAACCTCGGGCCTTGCCATCCTCGACAGGATAGGCGCCTTTGTCGAGGACTCAGAGGTGCTCCTGGAGCTTGCGGAGGAGGCGAGAGACCCGGCGGCCGCCAAGGAGGCGGAGGAAAAGCTCAAAGAGGCCATGGGGGCGATAAAGACAGCCGAGGTCCGCAGGATGCTCGGCGGCGAGAACGACCGTCTTAACGCCATAGTCTCCATCCACCCCGGCGCCGGAGGCACCGAGGCGCAGGACTGGGCCGCTATCCTTTTAAGGATGTATCTGAGGTGGGCGGAGCTCAAGAACTACACGGCCGAGACCGTCGATTATCAGCCCGGCGAAGAGGCCGGGGTGAAAAGCGTGACCTTTACCGTCTCCGGCGAGTATGCCTACGGGTATTTGAAGGCCGAGATGGGCGTGCACAGGCTCGTTAGGATCTCGCCCTTTGACGCCAACAAGAGAAGGCACACGTCTTTCGCCTCGGTCTTTGTCTATCCCGAGATCGAAGACGACATAGAGGTCGATATCAACGAGGCCGACCTGAAGGTCGACACCTTCAGGGCAAGCGGCGCGGGCGGACAGCATGTCAACAAAACGGACTCCGCCATAAGGATAACGCACATGCCCACCGGCATAGTGGTGCAGTGCCAGAACGAAAGAAGCCAGCACAAGAACAGGGCTACGGCGATGAAGCTCCTGCGGGCCCGGCTCTACGAGATGAAGCTCAAGGAACAGGAAGAGAAGATGCAGGAGTACCACAAGGAGAAGCGCGACATAGCCTGGGGCAGCCAGATCAGGTCCTATGTAATGCAGCCGTACAGGCTTATAAAAGATCACAGGACTGGGGTGGAGACCGGCAATGTCGATGCCGTTCTTGACGGGGGGCTCGATCAGTTCATAGACGGCTACCTCTTGATGCTCTCCGAGAAGCCCTCTACGGCCTGACTCCGGGGCCTCCGGGGTTTTTTTGCCTTTTCCGGTAAGGCTTCCGCCGTCTGCGGGCCTCTTTCCACGGCGCGAAGGTTTTGAAGCCGGGGGGCGCTTATACTATACCCCGTGGATTGACGGATTGGCGTAAAATCCCTACGGTTTTCGTCCGGGCGCGGCTCAAAAAAGTCCTTGACAAAAAATCCGTTGTGTTTTATATATTTAAATTCAGTTTCTTCCGTCTGAAGGAGGAGGAGTCTGTCATTTTTTATTTCTCTTGAATTTCCGAGCTTTTCGCTGGCGTAGCTCAACGGTAGAGCAGCTGATTTGTAATCAGCAGGTTGCGGGTTCGAATCCCATCGCCAGCTCCAGTAAATACCCGGAGCTTTTTTTACGGCCTGGTCTTAAGGCCATGTAGTTGTCCCGGATTTGATAGCGACCCAGGCGTTTTGTTCCTTTTTTTCACCGGCACCAATGAACCGAAGACTATAATCCTCTCATCTCAAGCGATTATACGGCGGCCCGGTAAAAAGGGTTTTTTCGAGTTTTTGCGCGGCTAACGGAGAGGTACCCGAGGGGCCAAAGGGGGCAGACTGTAAATCTGCTGGCTATGCCTACGGAGGTTCGAATCCTCCCCTCTCCACCATATTCAGGGGCAGCGTCGGGGGCCGTGTAAGAGGGTTCGAAGGCGCTCCGCTGTTTTGTCGCGTCGCGTTTTTATTCGACACTGTAATGCGTCAGCCGGCTGTTTTGACGGGATATTCTTTTTCCCTTATCCATTGAAGGAAGTTTCGCGCGGGTGTAGTTCAATGGTAGAACTCCAGCCTTCCAAGCTGGATGCGTGGGTTCGATTCCCATCACCCGCTCCAGTTTTCGATAATCGACGGGCCGCTTAAGCGCGGCCATATAAGTGTCGCCCATGTAGCTCAGTCGGCAGAGCACTTCCTTGGTAAGGAAGAGGTCAGCGGTTCGATCCCGCTCATGGGCTCCAAAATGGCCTTCCAAGGGGGCTGGTCCTGATTCTAAGGGGGCTGGTCCTGAAACTAAGGGGGCCGGTCCTGAAAAGTACGGATGATACGCCGCTACAGTTGAATAAAATTATAAAATTGCCCGGAGGAATATCATGAGCAAGGCTAAATTTGAGAGAGGCAAGCCGCACCTTAATGTCGGCACCATAGGACACGTTGACCACGGCAAGACTTCTCTGACCGCCGCCATCACGAAGGTGTTGAGCTCCAGGGGGTACGCCGAGTTTCTCGCATACGAGAATATCGACAAGGCCCCCGAGGAGAGGGAAAGAGGCGTAACGATATCGATCTCTCACGTCGAGTACCAGACCGACAAGAGGCACTACGCGCATATCGACTGCC
>JACRCJ010000233.1 GCA_016219075.1 Deltaproteobacteria bacterium
GAAGGTCCCCCGGCGCTTTAAGCCCGGGTCGGGTCCTCATTCGGTTGTTCTATTGTGCCGGTACCGGGCCCGGGGCGCGGCTCCTTGCAGCCCGGGAGACTTGAGGCGTGGCGGCTTAACGGCGCGCTTCAAGCGGGGATTTTAAAAAAAATCAATTGCGAGTCTTTATAAGACTGCCTGTTATTTTCGCTTGGTCAGGGTCTTTTTCGCGGCTGTCTTTATGCCTGTTACCGTTTCTTTCACCGCTTTTTTGACCTTTGCCGCAGCGGCCCCGGCAGCCTCTTCCACCATTTTCGCGGCGGCGGCCTCCTTTTTAGCGTATTTGGCCATCACGATCTTTTCGGCCTCAAGCCAGTTCTCCAGGTCCCTGCCTGCCCTGCCGCTTTTTTCATAAAGCTCATAAGCCAACTTTGAGATCTCTTCGCGTAAATTCATTCTTAGCACCCCCCTGATATTCAGTTTTTTTATACTTTGAAAAAGTATAGCAGAAATTCCGTCAAATGGTTGCGTTTAACGGCTACACCTCCCGGCCTCCCCGAAAAAGGCCTTTTTTCAGGCTGATCCATGCCGGAAGACCTTCTTGGGGCCGTCCTTTAAAAAGCGCGCTTTTCTCTTGCGCCCCTCACCTCGGGGTCACAAGGGTGCCGTCCCGAATAGATTCGTCCGGGTGGGCTACTACCTTATCGCCTTCCGAAAGCCCTGAAAGGACTTCGGCGGTCATCCCGTTGGAGTGGCCGACCGTGACCGTCTGTTCACGCGCCCTGCCGTTTCTGACAACGAATACGGCCCAGCCTCCGCTTCTGCGAAAGAGCGAGCTTGCGGGGACCTGTAATACATCCTTGCCCTCCCACAAGACGAAACGCGCGTCGACCCTGAACCCGTCGCCCACCCCCTCCCGGCTCTTAAGCGGCGAGGTTATGCCGGCTATCACATTGACCCGCTGCTCCTCAACCCCGAGGCTCGATATCTTGGTGAAGCCCGACGGCTCGACTACCTTCACCACTCCGGCAAGCGGCCCCTCCCCTCCCCTCCCCAGCGCTCGAAGAGGACCGGGGTGCCGGGCCTGAGCTTGACGGCGTCCGCGCTCAGCACCTCTACCTTCACCTCTATCCTTTCCGGGTCGCCGATCTCCAGTAGAGGCTCTCCGGAATTCACCACCCCGGCGCTCTCTTTCCAGACCTTCAGGACCTTCCCCCCAACAGGCGTGCGGACCGTTACGGCCCGCCCGCGCCCGCCCGCCCCGGAGTAGCCGAGCGCCGTGAGCGCCTTTTCAAGCTCATGGCGCGCCGTCTTTACGGCGGCCTCTGCCGAGAGGCGGTTGGCCTCTGTGCGTTTGGCGTCGCTTGAGGCCTGGTCGAGCGTGTTCTGAGGGACGAACCCCCTTGATAGAGCTTCTCCGTGCGCTCGAACCTCGACCTCGCGAAATCCGCGTCGGCAACGCTCGCTCTCAGGTTCTCTTCGGAGGATTTTAAAGCGGACTCGGCAGCCGAAACTGCGGCCTTTGCCGCTGCCCGGCTCCTCGGGTCAAGTGTTGCTGACCAAAGGGGCTCAAGCTCGGCAACGGTCTGCCCTTTTTTAACCGCGTCGCCTGCATCGAGGGCGACCCTTCTCATGTACCCGGCCACGGGGGCCGATACCACGAACCTGTCAACTACCCTTGTCCTGCCCTCCTCCTCTACCGTCACCATTAGAGGGCCGCGCGTCGCGGCCGTTATCTCCGACGGCACGGAAGCCGGCATGAACCCGTAGGCTATCATTAGCACCACGGCGGCGGCTATGAGGGATATGATTATCCATCTCTTAAGGCGCATCTCTCTTACTCCTTTGTCTTCAATACCTCTACGAGGTCCAGGTGATCGAGCCTTCGGCGCACTATCAGGCCCGAAACCAGGCCGATACCACCACGACCGCGGCCGCAAGCGAATAGGTCGCCGGGGCCACGACGACCGGGACCCTGAAAAGGTCGGAGCTCAAAGACCGGGCTATGTAAGCGCACAGGGCCCGCCCGATGACAAAGCCCAGAGGTATGGCGGCGAGAGTGAATACGGCGAGCTCGCCTAAAAGGATGTAGGATATCTCAAGGCGAGTGTACCCGAGAACCCTGAGGCTTGCAAGCTCCCGGCTCCTCTCGGAGAGCGCTATGCGGGCGCTGTTATAGACTACGCCGAAGGCGATGGTGCCCGCAAGCAGGCTCGCTATGAAGGTGAAAAAAAGGAGGACCTCGGCCTGTGTAGCGTAAAAGTTTTTAATCTCGTCCTTTCTCACGACCGTGCCAGAGACGCGCGACATCTCGACAAGCGACCTGTATATCTCTTTCTGATGGAGTTCATCCACCGTCAGGTAGGCCCCGGATATCGCCCCGCCCTCTCTCATCATCCGGTTCAGAGCCGTTAGGTCCATGTAGCCCGTCACGCCGATGTACTGGCTGGCAAGACGCGCAACCGCGACCTCTCTTACGGGCCTTGTCCCCTCAAGGGCCTCTACCGTCAGCGTGTCTCCGGCCTTCACGCCGAGGATCTCCCCGAGATAGTCTGTAAGCACTATCCCGTCGGGCGGGAGTTTTATGGGCTTAAAGTCCGTATCGAGCGGAAGGTAAAGCCGGTTGCCGGGGGCTATCCCCTGGATCGTCGTCCGGTAGCTTTTGTGCCCGGACTTAAGCCTCACGGGCACGGACCTGAAGGGCTCGGCGTACTCGATACCATTGAGCCCCATCAGCTCGTAGACCGCCCTCCCGGAAGTCGGGTCCGTGAATACCACCGTCATGTCTTCTTTCCGCGACCGCTTGAACTCGGTGTCGATCATGAAATCGAAGGCGTCCGTAAAGAATGTGCCGCCGAGCATTATGGCGTACGAAAGGGCTATGCCGGTGATCGAAAGAAGAGAGTTCACCGGCCTCCTCTCGATGTTACGGATTATCATGAGGCCGGGCTGCGAGAGGAAGCGGCCGAGGCCGAGGCGGTCTATGAGGGTCTTTCTGTAGAGCGCCGGGGGCTCCGGGCGCATAGCCTCGGCCGGGGGAAGCCCGGCGGCTTTCTGGACCGACCGGAGCGTGCCGGCGAGCGCGGCGGCGAATGTGACGAAGACGGCGAGGGCGGCTACAGACGGCTTGAGCTCGTACAGGAGGTACGGGAACCGGTAGAACTCCATGTAAATCCTCCCGAGCCCCCGGCCGAGATAAACGCCCGCGGCTATCCCCCCGGCTGAACCGATGAGGACGATAAGGAATACAAGCTTGATATAGTGGATGCCTACGGCGGCGTTCGAGTAGCCGAAGGCCTTCAGCGCGGCTATCTGCTCTCTTTGAGTGCTTACGGTCCTGTTGATGACCACATTGAGGAGGAAGGCGGCCACCGCTATGAATATCGTCGGGAATATCTCGGCGCTCCTCTGGAGCTGGCGGAACTCCTCGCTTAAAAAGCGGTTCGATATCTGGTCCTTCCGCGTGTACGCTTGAAGTCCGCCGTAGCGGTCAAGGAGCCTGTCGAGCTCTGCCGTCACGCGCCCGGAGTCCGCGCCGTCTTCGAGGCTCACCACGGCGTCGTTGAACGCCCCCTTCATGCCGTAGGCCGTACCCAGGGCGTCTCTGCCCATCCACAGGATGGCGTAGCGTTTGTAATCCGGGCTTATCGCGCCGGGCCGGGCCTGCATGACGAACTCGGGAGAGAGGGCGATGCCCACTATCGTAAGGGTCTTCCACCTGCCGTTGATGACAGCGCCCAGACGGTCTCCCGGAACAAACCCGTGCGCCTCGGCGAACGCCTCGCTCAACACGGCCTCGTCGTCCCTGAACGCGTCCACGGTGCGCCCGCGCCTTATGTAGAGCCTGTTTATGTGCGCGCTCCCCTTGTCGGGAACGGAGACGAGCCGGGCCGTCACAGGTTCCTCGAACCCCGATATGTCAAGCTTTACCCCGGCCACTACCCTTGTCTCCACATCCCTGACCCCGGGGATCTCCCTGATGCGGTGCTTCAGGCCATCCGGCGCCCGCTTCAACGAGGCGAAGACATCGGCGAACCCGTACTCGCGGTAGAACTTGTCCCTCGTCAGGTTCAGAGACGTCATGGTGCTTATGAGCATTATGAAGGCGGAGACGCCGCTTACGATGACGAGGGCGATGGCCGCGGCCTGGCCCTTCATCTTCCAGAGGTCCCTCAGGAGCTTTCGGTCAAGAGCTTTCATCCGGTCACCAGCGGAGCTCACTCGGAGGTTTTTTTACCGTATTGATGTTTATCCCGGAGATGAGGCCGTTACTCAGATGGACGACCCGGTCGGCCATCCCGGCGATATCCGCGTTGTGGGTGATGACGGCCGTCGTGGTGCCGAGCTCCCTGTTGATGCGCTCCAGCACCTCAAGGACCACTATGCCCGTTGAGAAGTCCAGCGCCCCCGTCGGCTCGTCGCACAGGAGCACCTCGGGGTTTTTGGAGACGGCCCGCGCTATCGCCACCCTCTGCTGCTCGCCCCCGGAGAGCTGGGCCGGGAAGTGATCGAGCCTTTCGCCGAGGCCCACGAGGGCGAGGGCGTCTTCGGGCTTCATCGGCCTTTTGGATATCTCGGTGACGACGGCTACGTTTTCGCGGGCCGTGAGGCTGGGGATGAGGTTGTAGAACTGGAAGACGAAGCCGACATGGAACCTCCGGTACTCTGTAAGCTCCTGCTCGGTCGCCTTTGAGAGCGCCCTCCCGCGGTACTTGACCGTGCCGGAGGAGGCGGTATCGAGCCCGCCGAGGATATTAAGGAGCGTGGACTTTCCGCTCCCCGAAGGCCCGAGCATCACGACAAGCTCTCCTTCGTAGAGGTAAAGGTCCACGCCCCTCAAGGCATGGACCTTCACCTCTCCCATCTCATAGACCTTCGTGAGGTCTTTTACCCTGAATACGACATCTTTCGAGGTCACGGCCGCGTACCACCCTCTTGCAGGTATTAGTCCTTTTCGCGATTCCGCCGGTGAAATTATACCTTATAACCGGTCCAGATGCACGGTCCCGTAGCAGGGCCCTTTGCGTCCCCTTCGGCGTTGGGTCTGAGTGAGGAGAGGATTTTCCGAGGGCTATGATAAAAATCATGTCGTAGCTCCGTTTGGCTCGACAAGTACGGGCGTGCCGGGGGCTTTAAAGAACAAAAAAGCCCTCGGAGGCTGGCCCCCGAGGGCTTACGGACAAGGCGTTGATCTTTAGCAGGCTGTTGAAAAACAGCTTGCTACTGCAATCCATGGATGGATTGCCAAATTGCGAGACAAAAAAGTCGAGCAATTTGTGAGATTTGGACGGATTCACTCAGGACAAATCGTAGTTGAAAAAGCCATGGACGGACTTTTTCAACACCCTGTTAGACGCCGCCTTACTTCTTAAGCGTCCTTGTGCCGGGCGCGCCCGTTAAGCGCTCATCGAATAGACGGCAACAAAGGATATTACCGCGAAGACCACGGCGTAGCTGACTGTAGCTATCACCTCAAGACTGCCTTCTCTTTTTTTCATCTCACACCTCCGTTCTTACTCTCTTTTTATGCCAGCGTCGAGAGGATGGCCCCCATGACGCCGAGGTTTATGATTATCACCACTATTGAAAGTATCCAGCCTGCGTCTCTCATTTTTTTACCTCCTTTTCCGCTTCAGTCCTCAAGTCCATGCACTCCCGTTTCTTACGACTCCATTATATCTATTGTTGATTAAAAGGCGATTAGACCGGGGGGTAATGAAATAGACCTTTTAAAGATTTTGTGGTGAAATGAACCACCCCGCTGCGATTCTCCGGGGTATCTCCTGGAACTTTAATTAGCCGTACGCCAGTACCCCCTCCCTCGATTGCGAGGGCTGGGCTCCCGTTCTGCTCTTCCTATGCAACGGGAAGCGGGGGGGGTGAAATTCCGAAGGGTGAAAGATTATTTGCACCCCCACCCTACCCTCCCCCGTCAAGGGGGAGGGTTTTATGAGGACAGGCTACAGGAAATCAGATTCCCGGAACTGTCAAACTCTGTGAGTCCCCCGGCAAAGCCGGGGGTTTACCTGTTTTCAATTACATGATTTTAGGGAGGTTGACATCGAGTCAAAGAAAGCTACACTTAACTCATGGGATTGCGGAAACGAAGAGCGTGGCGGCTTAGCCTGCTTTTCGCGTTTATTAAATCCGTCTAACCAAACCGGAGGAGTGCGTTATGGCTAAAGTGGCTCAGGAGATGGTAGAGAAGGCGGGAGTCGATATCAAACAGCTTGTAGAACTGCTGGTCAAGAACGCGGCAGCCGAACTGACTACCTTCTACTATTATACGATACTGCGGATAAACCTGATAGGGCTGGAGGGTGAAGGCATCAAGGAGATCGCGGAAACGGCGCGTATCGAGGACCGTAATCACTTTGAGGCCCTGGTCCCGCGTATTTACGAACTCGGAGGCAGACTGCCCGATGACATGAAGGCTTTCCATGACATCTCGGCCTGTCCCCCCGCCCGGTTGCCGTCAAAGCCGACGGACATCAAGGCGATGCTGACGATACTGGTAAACGCGGAGAGGTGCGCGGTAAAGGGATACACGCATATCTGCGATCTTACCGCCGGCAAGGACCACAGGACCTACGACCTGTCTCTGGCTATCCTTAACGAGGAGATCGAGCATGAATCATGGTTTTCCGAATTTTTAGGCGAAGGCCCCTCAGGCCACTTTATGCGCCGGGGCGACACCTCCCCGTTTGTCTCCAAGTTTTTGAGGTAAGGCCCTCCTTGCAGGGTTGGGCTCCGCCCGCCAAAATATCATCCTGCCGCTCCCGTTAAGGGTTGGGCACAGCCCGCCTTGCGTTACTTAGAAAACAGGGCCTGTGCAGCTTGATACAAGTTGCACAGGCCTTTATTATTCATTGAATCAATGTATTGAATTAAATCTTCACAAAGCCTCTAAAATCCTTTTTGCGACATAAGATCCATAGTTGGGAGAAACCTTGGTTATAAATTCATCCGTTACATCCGTATCGTATTGAGTAAAAACTATTCCGCCTATTAGAGGAATTACACCAACTTCCAGCCACCCTATCTCAGTCCATGTTCTATCAATTTCCGCTTGCCTGAATCTGTATTTTGTTGGAACTGTTATTTGCTGAGAATTGCCGTCTATAAGACGTGTGACATTGACTTTGGTCTCTATTTCAGCATTATACCCATACCCCCATATAGCAGGGGCAAAGATAAGAAAGCCTGGCCAGTTGACAAGGAAGTTGAGCCCCTCGCCAGAGTAGTGCGGGATAACGGTAATATCTGCGACAACATTGACCTGGTCTTTATGGAGAGCTTGATTGTATGGATATATCACTCTTTCAAAACCGCCGGTTCTCTGCAAGGCGTCAATGATGCTGTTGACGTATCTGCTGCTTTGAGGGTCGGCTGCATTACTGGACATCACCCCTAATTTTAAAGCCTCTTTAGGAGGGGCGGCAGGGGATGCAAAGTAGTCATCTGCATTTGTAATTCGCAGATTGTGCGAACAACCCATAAAAATTAAACTTACAAACAACATTAAGAACTGAAATGACTTCTTCATACAGCCTCCCTAACTAAATATTGAGAATATAGGCTCAAATGTTATTCATAAACTTTAGTCTTGTCAATAATTAATTTTCAAATGGAAAATAATTACATAAGTCCTGTATGGTGGCGATACTTCTATTGAAATATACAGCAAATTTCTCAACCTTCACTTTCAGGAAGCACGCAGTACTTTACAAGGCAAATAGAAGCGGGGCTCCGGTTTCCTGGAGCCCCGCTTCTCTACTTCAATCGGAAATATTAGCCGCTACCAGCCGAGTATCCACGCGAAGATGAGCGGCGCGACTATCGTCGCGTCGGACTCGACTATGAACCTCGGGGTTTCGGCGGAGAGCTTGCCCCATGTTATCTTCTCGTTCGGCACGGCCCCGGAGTACGACCCGTAGCTCGTCGTGGAATCCGATATCTGGCAGAAGTACGCCCAGAAAGGGGTCTCCTCTTTTTTCAGGTCCTGCTGGAGCATCGGAACCACGCATATCGGGAAGTCCCCGGCTATGCCCCCGCCTATCTGGAAGAATCCTATTCCAGCGCCGGAGCTGTTCAACGTGTACCAGTCCGCAAGGAATGTCATGTAGCCTATACCCGACCTGACGGCAGACTGTTTGAGCTCTCCCGTGATGCAGTACGAGGCGAAGATGTTGCCGAGAGTGGAGTCCTCCCAGCCGGGGACTATTATCGGCAGGTCCCGTTCGCAGGCCGCCAGAAGCCAGCTGTCTTTCGGGTCTATCTCGTAGTACTGCTTGAGGACCCCGCTACGCAGGAGAGCGTAGAAGAACTGGTGAGGCAGGTACTCCATGCCCTTGTCGCTGGCGTCCTTCCAGAGCTTGTATATGTGGTGCTCTATCCTTCTTATCGCCTCCCCTTCGGGGATGCAGGTGTCGGTGACCCTGTTAAAGCCGTTCTGAAGCAGGTCCCACTCCTCGGCGGGCGTTAAGTCCCTGTAGTTGGGGACCCTCTTGTAGTACGAGTGCGCCACGAGGTTGAAGACATCCTCTTCGAGGTTCGCCCCCGTGCACGATATTATATCGACCTTGCCCTTCCTTATCATCTCGGCGAGCGATTTGCCGAGCTCGGCCGTGCTCATGGCGCCGGCCAGGGTCACCATCATCTTTCCGCCCTTTTTGAGGTGCGCCTCATACGCCCTGGCCGCGTCCACCAGGGCCGCCGAGTTGAAATGCAGATAATGCTTTTCGATAAACTGTGATACCGGACCCTTGCTCATCTTGCCTTCCTCTCTTCTTTTCTCTTATCTTTTTTTTGGGTGTTTTCAAGTCATATACTCTATAAAATTTTTAGTCTTTTGTCGAGATTTTCAATTGATGCTCTGCCGCGCCGCCGGAAGGAGGGGGGCCGGGACATCTTTATTTCTCAAGGATTAAAAGCACTTAGCGTAGCGATTTTTCTTGGAGACAGTGAAACTCCGCCGACGGGAGCCGGCGGTTTCTTCCGCTACGATTTTCAATCGAGCCCTTCGGGCCGCCTATCCATCGCCAGACAGGAGCCGGGAAGAAAAACGCTTTGTCTGCTATACTTGGGTATGTTCGGCCCCGGATCCTTCGGGCCGTAATACTTTAAAAAGGTCACCCCATTATGACTCAGGCCGACATGCTCGCGGATTTCGTGGTCGCCGCGTCCTACGAGGAACTCTCCGTCGAGGCGCGCTTGCAGTTGAAACTCCGCGTCCTCGACTCCCTGGGCTGCGCCATAGGAGCGCAAAACGGCCCTCCGGTAAGGATGATACGGGAGCATGTGACGGAGTTCGGCGGAACACCCCTCTCCACCCTCATAGGAGGCGGCAAGACCTCGCCCGCACAGGCGGCCCTTTACAACAGCGCCCTTGTCCGCTACCTCGATTTCAACGACAGCTACATGGCCCCCGGCGAGACCTGCCACCCGAGCGACAACCTCGGCGCGGTGCTCTCCGCCGCCGAGTACAGGGGCGCCGGAGGCAAAGACCTCTTAACCGCCCTTGCGGTAGCCTACCAGGTCCAGTGCAGGCTCTCGGACGAGGCCCCGTTGCGCTCCAGGGGTTTTGACCACACTACCCAGGGGAACTTCGCTCTGGCGGCCGGGGTCTCAAAGGCCCTGGGGCTGAACGGCGAGCAGACGGCAAACGCCATCGCCATCTCAGGCACCGCCTTTAACGCCCTCCGGGTCACCCGCACCGGAGTTTTAAGCCACTGGAAGGGGCTCGCGTACCCGAACGCCGCCTTCTGCTGCACCAACGCCGCGTTCCTCGCCATGAGGGGGGTGACCGGGCCCAGAGAGGTCTTTGAGGGGAACAAGGGCTTCTTCGAGACGGTCTCAGGGGAGTTTCTCCTCGACTGGTCGAAAGAGGACCTCGAAAGTGTCACAAGGACGATACTCAAAAAATATAACGCCGAGATACACTCCCAGTCGGCGATAGAGGGCATCCTTGAGCTTAAAGACGAGCACGGCTTTTCCTCTGACGAAGTGGACTCCGTCGAGATAGATATCTTTCAGGCCGCCTACGACATCATCGGCGGCGGCGTCGAGGGCGACAAGACAAGGGTCAGGACAAAGGAAGAGGCCGACCACAGCCTTCAGTACATGGTGGCCGTGGCGATACTTGACGGCAAGGTGATGCCCGAGGAGTACGCCCCCGATAGGATTGTAAAAGACGATGTGCAGCGGCTTCTCAAAAAAGTCATCGTCCGCCCTGACGATAAGCTTACCCGTCTCTTCCCCGAAAGACACGCCTGCAACCTTACGGTCAGGCTCAAGGACGGGCGCGTTCTCACGAAAGAGAAGACCGGGTACGAAGGTTTTTTCACCAGCCCCATGGAACAGGCGGCGGTCGAGGAGAAATTCAAGAGACTCACCGCCCCCTTCATAGACCGGGGGCTTCAGGCGGATATCATCGGGAGGGTGGAAAACATCGAGGACATCACGACAGCCGAACTTATGGAGCCGCTCTCTCTGGCGGGAGCGGCCTTGAAGTGATGAGCGCCCTAAGCGCTTAAGATACCGGATATACCAAGGAGGGTAAAGATGGCCGAAGAGAAAAAACGAGCGAAGGACGACGGGGCCCAAAGGGCCTTCTCCTTCCTCCCCTTGAACGAACGGGAGGGCAAACCCCGGAAACGCGGCGTTACCGAGATACGCGGCCCCTACTACACCCCGATGGGCAAACGGTACCTCGAAGACATACTTGAGACGATGGGCGCCTACATCGACATACTGAAGTTTGCCGGAGGCTCCTTCAGCCTCATGCCTGAAAAGGCCGTAAGAGAACTCATCGACCTCTGCCACAGATACGATGTAAAGGTGGACACCGGCGGGTACATCGAGCATGTCCTCACGCTCGGCAGAGAGGCCGTGGAAAAGTACATCCTTGAGTGTAAAAACATCGGTTTCGATATAATTGAGATATCCAGGGGCTTCATCACTGTCCCCATAGACGACCTTGTGCGCCTGACCGGAAAGGCCCGGAAAGC